>JAGZRY010000083.1 GCA_018381425.1 Haemophilus parainfluenzae | reverse complement strand
TTTAATTAATCCAAACTTTGTGATGGTGTCAGATAATACACAAAATTGGGCATCTGTCTTTCAATTTAATTGATTGGTTCGATTGGTAAAGTGCAGTAATATATTGCATTATTTAAAAACACTACTCGGAACAATAAGGAATAATATGCAAACGAATAATAACTGTATCGTGATTTTTGGTGCTTCCGGTGATTTAACTCACCGTAAACTCATTCCAGCTCTTTATAATCTCTACAAAATCGGGCGTTTGAGTGAAAACTTTTCCGTTCTAGGTGTTGCACGTTCTGAGTTGAACGATGAAACTTTCCGCGAAAAAATGCGTGAGGCTTTAATCCATAATGAAGAAACAACACCAGAAACCTTAGATGCTTTCTGCTCTCATCTTTATTACCAAGCGGTGAATACTTCTGATGCGCAAGATTACGATAAACTTGTTCCACGCTTAGATAATCTTCATGATAAATATAAAACTTCTGGTAACACGCTTTACTATATGTCCACTCCGCCAAGTCTTTATGGCGTAATTCCTGAGTGTTTGGCTGCACATGGTTTAAATACGGAAGAATATGGCTGGAAACGTATTATTGTGGAAAAACCTTTTGGTTATGATGAAAAAACAGCACAAGCATTAGACGTACAAATCCACCGTTTCTTTGAAGAACACCAAATTTATCGTATCGACCATTATTTAGGTAAAGAAACCGTTCAAAACTTGCTCGTATTACGTTTTTCAAATGGTTGGTTTGAACCGCTTTGGAACCGTAATTTCATTGATTATGTAGAAATTACGGGTGCAGAATCTATTGGTGTGGAAGAACGCGGTGGCTATTACGATGGTTCTGGCGCAATGCGAGATATGTTCCAAAACCATTTATTGCAAGTATTAGCGATGGTGGCAATGGAGCCGCCTGCGATTATTAATGCGAATTCCATGCGTGACGAAGTAGCAAAAGTGATGCATAGTTTGCGTCCATTAACTGCAGAGGATATGGAGCATAATCTCGTTTTAGGTCAATACACTGCGGCTGAAATTAACGGAAAAATGGAAAACGGCTATTTAGAAGAAAAAGGCGTACCGGCAGATTCTCGCACTGAAACCTACATCGCATTGCGTTGTGAAATTGAAAACTGGCGTTGGGCTGGTGTGCCGTTCTATGTCCGTACGGGTAAACGCTTACCGGCTCGAGTGACTGAAATTGTGATCCATTTTAAAACTACACCACATCCTGTATTTAGCCAAAATGCACCAGAGAATAAATTGATTATTCGTATTCAACCTGATGAAGCGATTTCAATGCGTTTTGGTTTAAAAAAACCAGGTGCAGGTTTTGAGGCGAAAGAAGTATCAATGGATTTCCGTTATGCAGATTTAGCAGGCGCGCAAGTATTAACCGCTTACGAACGTTTATTGTTGGATGCGATGAAAGGCGATGCAACCTTATTTGCTCGTACTGATGCTGTGCATGCTGCATGGAAATTTGTGCAACCGATTTTAGATTACAAAGCCAATGGTGGTCGTATTCACGAATATGAAGCTGGCACTTGGGGCCCTGTGGCAGCCGATAAATTAATTGCAAAACAAGGCAAAGTTTGGCGTAAACCGACAGGTTTAATGAAGAAAAAAGTTTAATTTATCTAATGTAGGTGGGCTTTAGCCCACCGCTCTTAATATCGAACATAATAAATTGTGGGCTAAAGCCCACCTTACGGAAAATCAATGAACTATATCAGCTTCCCAACCGCTCAACACGCAGTCGATAAAATTGCCCAAGAATTTGTGATTTATAGCCAATTAACTCACCCTGTGCATATTTCTCTTTCTGGTGGATCAACGCCTAAGTTATTATTTAAAACCCTAGCCAAATCATCTTATGCGGAAAAAATTAACTGGAAAAATCTGCATTTTTGGTGGGGTGATGATCGCATGGTTCCACCATCTGATCCTGAAAGCAACTATAGTGAAGTGCAGAAACTTTTATTCGATTATATTCAAATTCCCGCAGAAAATATCCACCGAATTCGTGGTGAAAATGAACCGCACTTTGAGCTAAAACGCTTTGAAGAAGAATTAAGTGCGGTCATTCCAAACGGTGTTTTTGATTGGATTATTTTAGGTATGGGAACTGATGGCCATACTGCTTCTCTCTTCCCACATCAAACCAATTTTGATGATGAAAACCTAGCTGTCATTGCTAAGCACCCTGAAAGCGGCCAAATCCGCATTTCTAAAACAGCTAAACTCATTGAACAAGCCAAACGCATTACCTATTTGGTCACCGGCGAAAGCAAAGCGGAAATACTCAAAGAAATTCAAACCACACCAGCAGAAAATCTGCCTTACCCTGCTGCCAAAATTAAAGCAAAAAATGGAGTGACGGAATGGTATTTGGATAAGGCAGCGGCGGAGTTGCTGTAACAAGTTTAGAATCAAATATCTCAGGCTTGCAAAATGATAGACTACAAAGTGAATGAACCGATTTCAGTCAAACAATTTACTGAACTGCTAAATAAAACAACGCTCGGAGTACGCCGTCCGTTGGAGGATGAAAAACGCGTCGCAGCAATGTTGCACCATGCGGATTTATTAGTGACCGCTTGGGATGGTGAACAATTAGTGGGCATAGCACGTTCCGTGACGGATTTTGTCTATTGCTGTTATTTATCTGATTTAGCAGTTGATGAACAATATCAAAAACAAGGTATTGGTTTACAGTTAATTGAACATACTAAACAAGCCTTACATCCACAAGCCAAAATCGTGCTGTTATCGGCGCCACAAGCAGTGGATTATTATCCGCATATTGGATTTACTCAACATATGAGTGCATGGACGAAGAGTTAATTTATTAGCATTGTACGGACTAAAATAAGATATAGATGAATCAGATTCGGAGTGATTTTAATGTTGAATTTAGATAATAAAAAATTCGTTGCTGTTGAAAATACATCAAATGGTGAGGTGAGTAGCCAAACAGAATTTCATTACCATCACCAAGGTAAAATGATTTGGGCAGAATATGGTGGCGGTGAAATTTTAAAAGGTTTTTTAATTGGAAAATGGATTAACGATACTCAAGTTGAATTTACGTATCAACATTTAAATCAATCACTAGAAAATCGTTTGGGGCGTTGCTGTACAACATTTTCTTTAGAAAAAAGTAAACTCGTCGGTCATGAAAAATGGCAGTGGCTAGACACGTTAGAGCAAGGCAGCTCTTTAATTAGAGAAATTTAAAATAAGTTTTGCTATAGAATATCTGAAACAAGCTTCTTATACTTTACAATAAATACTAAATGATAGGTGCATCGGTACCTCACAAACAGGAGAAAACAATGTCAGTAAAAGGCGACATCGGTGTTATCGGCTTGGCCGTAATGGGGCAAAACCTCATTTTAAATATGAATGATCATGGTTTTAAAGTGGTAGCGTATAACCGTACCACATCCAAAGTGGATGAATTTTTACAAGGGGCAGCAAAAGGCACCAATATTATCGGTGCATACTCTTTAGAAGATTTAGCCGCTAAATTAGAAAAACCACGCAAAGTGATGTTAATGGTGCGTGCGGGTGATGTAGTGGATCAATTCATTGAGGCATTATTACCGCACTTAGAAGAAGGCGACATCATCATTGATGGCGGTAACTCAAACTATCCAGATACCAACCGTCGTGTAAAAGCATTGGCTGAAAAAGGCATTCGCTTTATTGGTTCGGGTGTTTCAGGTGGTGAAGAAGGTGCGCGCCATGGACCATCCATCATGCCAGGTGGTAACAACGAAGCATGGCAATATGTGAAACCAATTTTCCAAGCAATCTCTGCTAAAACAGAACAAGGCGAACCTTGCTGTGACTGGGTTGGCGGTGAAGGTGCAGGCCACTTCGTGAAAATGGTTCACAATGGTATCGAATACGGCGATATGCAATTAATCTGTGAAGCTTACCAATTCTTAAAAGAAGGTTTAGGCTTAAGCTATGACGAAATGCAAGCTATCTTCGCAGAATGGAAAAAAACTGAACTTGATAGTTATTTAATCGATATTACCACCGACATTCTTGGTTATAAAGATGCCGATGGTGAGCCATTAGTTGAAAAAATCTTAGATACCGCTGGTCAAAAAGGGACAGGTAAATGGACGGGTATCAATGCATTAGATTTTGGTATTCCATTAACCTTAATCACTGAATCGGTGTTCGCACGTTGCGTATCTTCATTTAAAGATCAACGTGTTGCAGCAAATCAATTATTCAATAAAACAGTTGTTCCAGTTGAAGGTGACAAAAAAGTTTGGATTGAGGCTGTGCGTAAAGCCTTATTGGCGTCAAAAATCATTTCTTACGCACAAGGCTTTATGCTGATTCGTGAAGCTTCTGAACAATTTGGTTGGGATATTAACTATGGTGCAACGGCGTTATTATGGCGTGAAGGTTGTATCATTCGTAGCCGTTTCTTAGGTAACATTCGCGATGCGTACGAAGCGAACCCAGATTTAATCTTCTTAGGTTCAGATAGTTACTTCAAAGGCATTTTAGAAAACGCATTAAGTGACTGGCGTAAAGTGGTGGCAAAATCTATCGAAGTGGGTATTCCAATGCCTTGTATGGCGTCTGCAATCACCTTCTTAGATGGTTATACTTCAGCACGTTTACCGGCAAACTTATTGCAAGCACAACGTGACTACTTCGGCGCACATACTTATGAGCGTACTAATAAACCACGCGGTGAATTCTTCCACACCAACTGGACAGGTCGTGGCGGTAACACAGCATCCACCACTTATGATGTGTAAGTTAAAAAACGCATGATAAACTCACCGCACTTTGTTCGCATAAAGTGCGGTTTATTTTTACCTTATTTTGGAGAAACCTATGTTACCTCAAGCACGCTTAGATAAAATTTCAGAAATGGAAAACCTTCTCAATGAAGCAGAGAGTTTCTTAGCTTACGCAGAACAATTTCTTGAAAAATGGCAAGCTTTCTTACCCAAAATGAAAACCTTAGAACACTATTATTTTGATGGTGACTGGCGAGAAGATTATCAAGCTTATGAGGACGGTAAGATCCCTGAGGATATGCCTTGTGGTGTATTAAGTGAGGACTTGGTATTTAATGCAAGCGTAGGACACCATGGATTGGCGATTGAATATTTGAAAGTGGTTGCGAAAGTATTAGATCAAGCTAAAGATTAACATTCAATATATTTAATTATTCAGAAAAACACCGAAAAACGCATATTTTTGAACTTTCATTCATCTCCGTTTGTCTTAGGGATTACTATCATAATGGATAGTTTTATATGTTAAACACGGAGAGATCCTATGAAATTAGTTGGAAAATCACTTATTATCGCGATGACTGTTATTTCCCTTGCAGCATGTGGAAATATGAGCCGTACTCAAAAAAATACAACAGCTGGCGCGGCTATCGGTGGTGCAGCGGGCTATATGATTGGCGGTAATGCCGCAACTACATTAGGCGGTGCCGCATTAGGTGGCTTAATCGGTAGCCAAGTTCATAAATAGTCAAAAAAATAACCGCACTTAATGAGTGCGGTTATTTTTTATTGTTTTTCTGCCGCTTTTTCTACACTTGGTTTACGGCGTTTACCAATGTTTTTCGCATCTTTATGACGCAGTTTAGCTTTCTTCTTCACGTCTGCTTTTTTCTTTTTTTCACGCTTTTCTTTAATACGCGCTTTTTGCTTTTTAGACATAGATTTTACTTCCCCATCTTTCGGTGGTTTAGTGCGAGGCTCTAATCCTTCTAAAATACGTGCTTTCAACAGTTCTTCCGTGTAACGCTTAATTTTACCGAGCAATTTGTAATCATGTGCTTCCACAAAAGAAACGGCGGTGCCTTTTTTCCCTGCTCGAGCCGTACGACCAATACGATGTAAATATGTATCTGCACTGTAAGGTAAATCGAAGTTCATGACGTGTGTGACATCATCAATATCAATCCCGCGAGCAGCCACATCAGTAGCAACTAACACAGTGACAATCCCAGATTTCAACTTATCAATGGCATTATTACGTTGCGTTTGCGCCATATCGCCTTCTAAATAAGTAGAACGAATGCCACGTTTACGCAAAGTTTCAGAAAGTTCTCGTACATCTTCGCGACGACGCACAAACACAATGCCGCGACTCACATTCTCGGTTTCGATAAAACGTGCAATCAACTTAATTTTATGTTCATTGCTATCAGCGTGATAATACCACTGATTGATTTTCTTACGCTCACGACGACTTGGCTCGGCATCAATTTTGACAGGGTCATTTAATAAACGATCGGCAAAATCAACTAATAGCTCCCCTTCTAATGTCGCTGAGAAAAGGAGCGTTTGTTTACGCCAACGCGTTTCAGCGGCAATTTTCTCCGCATCTTGGCCAAAGCCCATTTGCAACATGCGATCTGCTTCATCAAAAATCAGCATTTCTACTGCACGGCAATCAAAGTTTTCTTCTTTGATGTATTGCAATAAACGCCCCGGTGTTGCCACCACGATATCCTGATTTGAATTAAATACTTCCCCATGATTTTGATACGCCACACCGCCGGTAATGGTTGCAATCTTCAAATGCGTGAATTGCGCCAACTCTTCCGCTTGTTCTGCAACCTGCATCGCCAGCTCACGAGTTGGCGTTAAAATTAAAATGCGAGGCGCCCCTGGTTTACGACGTGGATAATCCAATAAATGCTGAATTGCCGGCAATAAGAATGCAGCAGTTTTGCCTGTACCTGTTGGTGCAGAACCGAGCACATCACGTTCTTCCATGGCTGCCGGAATCGCTTCTAATTGGATGGCGGTTGGACGGGTGTAGCCTTTCTTTTCTAAGGCTTTTAATAATTCGGGGGAAAGATCGAATTCTTCAAATGGGGATAAATTCATTATTTTGCGTTAATTTGTTAAAATTGGGGCTGATTATACCTGAAAGTGCGGTCATTTTCCG
>JAGZRY010000082.1 GCA_018381425.1 Haemophilus parainfluenzae | reverse complement strand
GGCGGGGTAGGAAAATCATCCGTTTCGGTGAATCTTGCGCTTGCTTTACAAGCTCAAGGTGCTCGTGTGGGTATTTTAGATGCCGATATTTATGGTCCATCTATTCCACATATGTTAGGTGCACCGCATCAACGCCCAACTTCACCAGATAACCAACATATCACCCCAATTAAAGCATATGGTTTATCTGCAAACTCGATCGGTTTCTTAATGGATGAAGACAATGCAACCATTTGGCGTGGTCCAATGGCAAGTAGTGCATTAAGTCAGCTTTTAAATGAAACCTTATGGGATAGCTTAGATTACTTAGTGATCGATATGCCACCGGGTACGGGTGATATTCAATTAACGCTTTCACAACAAATCCCTGTAACGGGTGCAGTAGTGGTTACAACACCACAAGATATTGCATTATTAGATGCAGTGAAAGGTGTGTCTATGTTTGAACGCGTATCTGTGCCAGTGTTAGGTATTGTGGAAAATATGTCTATGCATATTTGTAGCAATTGTGGTCATCACGAAGCAATTTTCGGTACCGGTGGTGCAGAAAAAATGGCACAAAAATACAATGTGAAAGTATTAGGCCAGTTACCTTTGAATATTCAAGTTCGTCAAGATTTGGATGCAGGTAAACCAACTGTGGTTGCTGCACCAGATAGTGAAATTGCGAAATCTTTCTTAGATTTAGCAGAAAAAGTATCAACTGAGCTTTACTGGCAAGGTTCTGTGATTCCAAGCGAGATTTCATTCCGCGAAGTGAAATAATCACAAAAACATCATAAAAAATTAACCGCACTTTAGGTCATCCAAAGTGCGGTTATTTTTTTAGCGAAATTTGCTTATTTTAAATGATCTGCATCATTCATTTTCTCAACGCGAAAACCGTTCTCATCATCATAATGTACAACACTAATTGATGTATTAATAAGCGATACCGATTTATCTTCATCGCGATGGTTTTGCCATGTAGCACCATTTAATAAGGCAAGTAACAGACGCAAGGTATGGCCATGCGACACGATAAGAATGTTACCTTGATCGTGGATCTTAATAATATCCTGTAACGCTTTCATGGCACGTTTACCTAATTGTTCGAACGTTTCGCCACCGTTTACTTGAGCTTTGTAATTGGCGGGATCTTTAATGAGTTGCTGGAATTCGGGATGTTCTCTTAAAGTATCGACAAGTTGACCTTCCCAGGTACCAAAATATTGTTCGTTTAAACCTTGGTGATGGAAAAGGGGAATATCACGTTCTCCGATAATGTGAGAGGCGGTCTCGATAGTACGTTTTAATATGCTGGAATAAGCGACAATGAAAGGAATGTTATTAAGTGCCACGCCTGTTTTTTTCGCTCCATTAATGCCTTCTTCGGTTAAAGGGGAATCGCCATGACCTTGCATTAAACCTTCTGTATTCCAAACGGTTTTACCATGGCGAATGAAATAAAAAGTCAGCTGTTTTTTCATTTTTCATGTCCATAAAAAAGATTAAGGAAGCCGAAACTTCCTTAATCATGATTTTAACGGGAGTAATAACCTGCCATTGAACTATATACGGCATTTTCTGCTTGAATGATGTTGTATTTCGCATTCAAGATAGAAAGTTGAGAGCTTTTCTCTGTGTTTGCTGCTGCAAGCCATTCCCGTAATTCAGATACCCCAGCATTGTAACGATCTCGATAGTATTTGGTGATGCGTTGGTTATAACTGTGTGTTTTTTGCAAGTTAGCAAAGGCACTTTGTGCTTGTGTATAGGCGAAGTAGTTGGTATCTACATCATTCAAGGCTTTAGTGATGCTTTGCTCATAGTTTAAACGTGCGGTTTCATAATCTGCTTCAGAGATTTTCACGTTCCATTTTACGGTATTCCAGTTGAGGAATGGTAGGCTAATGCCGATTAAACCAGTACCAACTGGATTGTGCAATGCATTACCGACTTTAGTACCACTTGATGTTAAGCTACCGCCTAAAGTGACTTCTGGGAACCAGCCTTTTTCAGTTGCTTTCGCATTTTTGAATGCACTGCTTAAGCGATATTGATAGCCTTTCACATCAGGACGATTCGCAATCACAGAAACTGGCACATTTAAATTTACGCCCACATTTTTTACATTAAGAATGTGTGGGAAGTTGATATTTAATGCTTCTTCTGGTTTTAAGTTAAGTAAGTTACGTAAAGTTTGTTCTGCTGTTTTACGCTGTGTTTGATAATTGATCAGGTTATTACGTGCGTTCAATACTGCTTGTTGCGCTTGATCTACACTTGCGCTGTCTGCAACACCTTGAGATAAACGACGTTGCATAATGCTACTAATGTCGTTGTAGTATTTAATGCTTTCTTGCGTCGTGCTGATCGCATCATTCAAGTAGGCAATTTGATAATAGGTTGTCACAACAGAGTTGATGAGTGAAAGTTTCGTTGCTTCTAAATCTTCAGCTGTTGCTTTGTGTGACCATTCTGCGGCATCTGCAGTATCTGCTAAACGTTGCCATAGATCTAACGTATAACTCACATTTAATGCACCTTGATGGCTTACTGCTGATCTGCCACCTGTTTTCACATTTTTACTTGCAGAAGATTGGGTTGAACCACTAAATGCCGGAATTAAATTCGCGCCTGCAAGGTTTGCATTATATAGAGCACGGTTTACGGCAACAGACGCTTTGGCTAAATCTTTGTTATTTACTAATGCTTGTTCTACCACACGATTTAATTGTGAATCATTGTAAAGCGCCCACCAGTTTTCTTTTACATTAAATTGTTTGGTGATTTCCGCATAATTTTGGTAATCCTGCTGGCTCGCTTTATAAGAATCGCCGATATTAGCACAACCTGCTAGAGCAGTTGCCATTGCAATTGCTAAGGTTAATTTTTTCATTTTTAACATGGATTTTTCCTTTCTTTTTCAATTAAAGTGCGGTCAAAAATTAGTAAGAATTTTAACCGCTCTTTTGAGTTTTACAAAATTTCTTTATTCTCTCGCAAGAGCTGTAATCGGATCTAATTGTGCCGCACGTTTTGCCGGCATATAACCGAAGATCACACCAATCAGGGTAGAGAAGACCACTGCGGCAACAATTGAGCCAGTTGAGAATGCCATCGTAAAGTCAGTCATAAATACGTTAAAGAGCAGACCGATTAAACCCGAAAGCAGAATACCCGTCACGCCGCCAATTAAACAAATCAGCACGGCTTCAATTAAAAATTGTTGCAGAATATTAAATTGTCTCGCGCCAATAGCCATGCGCACACCAATCTCTTTAGTTCGCTCTGTTACGGAAACCAACATAATATTCATCACCCCAATCCCACCAACGATTAATGAAATAAAGGCGATAGAGGAAATGAGCAATTTCATTGTGCCGGTTGTGCTTTCAATGGTTTGTTTAATGGTATCGCTATTCATGATGAAGAAATCTTTTTTACCATGACGCATAGTGAGCAATTCAGTAATTCCTTTTTCAGCAACTGTCGTATTGACGGAATCATCTATTTTTACGGTAATTGAACCAATTTTTTTACTGCCCGAAATACGATTCATCACAGTGGTGTAAGGTGCATATAGATTAAGTGAACTGCTTGGTCCGCCCATTTGTTTATCAGATACCACGCCAATAATACGTAGTGGACGTTTATTAAACATCACAATTTTGCCGATGGGATTTTCATCTGGGAAAATCGACTTTTTCGCACTTTCATCGATTAAGGCTACTTGGTTGTTATCAGCGACATCTTGAGCCGAAAATAAATTACCGGATTTTAGTTTTAAGCCATCTACATCAAAATATTGTTCTCCTACACCTTTTAAACTGGTCGAGGAGAAAGTTTGGTTGCCATAAATTAATGTGCCACTTGATGAGCTATTCGGCGTGACACTTTGTACATAACTTTGTTGATTTAAGGCAGTGGCATCATTAATTGTGAGATTCTGCATTTGTTCAGCACGACGATCACCAAAGCCTGTACCATTAAAAATCGTTATGGTGCTCGTCCCAATTCCTCGAATATTTTCTAAGATTTTTTGCTGTGAACCATTTCCCAATGCCACGACAGAAACCACAGACGTAATCCCGATGATAATCCCGAGCATGGTTAAAAGAGAACGCATTTTGTGGGCAATAATAGCACTCACAGACATACGAAAGGCTTCTACAAATTGATCTTTGCTAAACCCAAAGTGCGGTTTAGATTTGGTTGGATTTTCGACCGCACTTTTTACTGTTTCTTTTTGCGTATCGCCAATGATTTCACCGTCTTTAATTTCAATCACACGATTCGCACTGGCCGCAATTTCTCGGTCGTGGGTTACCATAATAATGGTGTGTCCCTCTGCGTGTAATTGACGCAGAATTTCCATTACATTTTGACCACTTTGCGAATCCAATGCGCCAGTGGGTTCATCGGCTAAAATAATTTCGCCACCATTCATCAATGCACGTGCAATACTCACACGTTGTTGCTGACCACCGGAAAGCTGGCTTGGTTTATTTTGCCATTTATCACCTAAACCTAATTTTTCTAAAAGTTGTTTTGCACGAGAAAGACGTTTTTCTTGCGACATTCCTGCATAAATAGCAGGCAAGGCGACGTTTTCAGCGGCAGTTAAACTCGACAATAAGTTATAGCGTTGGAAAATAAAGCCGAATTTTTGGCTACGTAAATCTGAAAGCTGATCTTTGCTTAATTCAATAGTTTCTTTGCCATTGATTTTGTAAGAACCACTGGTTGCTGTATCCAAGCATCCGATGATATTCATCAAGGTCGATTTGCCGGAACCTGACTGCCCAATAATCGCTACAAAATCGCCTTTTTCAATATTTAAAGAGACATTCTTCAAAATATGAACGCGATTTTCACCTTCACCGAAGTAACGGTTGAGATCCTTAATTTCAATAATATTCATTAATTTCTACCGCACTTTTAGAACATTCTTGGACCACGAGGCATAGAGCCAACTTTTTCACCATTAGCCACTTGTGACACGATAACTTTTTCACCTTCGTTTAAGCCGGATTTGATTTCACTTTGGAAATCATTTTGTACACCGGTTTCAACTTCACGCTGTTCAGGCTGATTTTTGTCATTCAATACATTGACAAAGCTTTTGCCATCACGTTTTTGAATAGCCATATTGGAAACCAATAACACGTCTTTGGCATTGGCAATTTTGATGTTGTTTTCTGTCGTCATTCCGATGCGTAAAGTTCGATCAGGATTATCAATCAGTACATTGGCATAATAGTAAATCGCACTGGTTGTGGAGCTGCTACTTGAACTTGTCGAAGATGATGTTGAAGAGCTATCACTTGTCGTGGTATTGGCAGGATCAACAGAATCAATGACAGAGTGATACACGGTTTGGCTATCAGATAAAATAGTAAAGCTGACTTCTTGGCCTGCTTTAACTTTGGTAATGTCGCCTTCTGAAATTTCAGGTTTAATTTTCATTTTGCTTAAATCGGCAATGGTCACAATTGTTGGCGTCGTTTGGTTGGCATTAACAGTTTGACCTTCAGAAACGGGCACAGAAATGACGGTACCATCCATTGGTGCGGTAATTTTTGTATAACCCACATTGGTTTCTGCGGTATTCACTTCAATTTCAGCTTGTTTGATATTGGCTTCAATGGCTTCCATTTCCGCTTTCGCATTATCAAGGGTGCTTTTAGCTGTATTCAGACTATCTAAAGATGTCGCTTTTTGTGTATAAAGTTTTGATAAGCGGTTATAGCTTGAAAGGGCTACATCATAAGCGGTTCGCTTCGCTTTTAATTGCGCTTGATAGCTAACCAATGCCGCCTTTTTGGTATTTAAGGTATTAATTTGGGTTGTAGAATCAATATCTGCGATCATTTCGCCTTTTTTGATTTCTTGTCCTAATTTGACATAGAGTTTGGTAATTTTACCCGAAGCTTGGGCACCAACATCAACTTCATTTACGCTTTCAACCGAACCAGAGGCAACAACTGTTTTTTCCACATTGCCACGTGTAACCGATTCAGTCAGATAGGTGGTTTCTTGCTTGCTATTGCTTGAGAAAAAATAATAAGCTGCGCCAGCAGCAATGAGTAATCCAAGTAAAATAAAAAAGCGTTTTTTCATAAAGACTTTGTCATCCCAAATAAAAAAATGAACGTTTGTTCAGTGAAGGTGTATTCTAAAGGCAAACTTTTCAGTTTGCACGAAAAATCTTCAAGTTAGACCTAAAAATCCTCAAAAATTCAGTATTAATTTAATGAAAGTGCGGTTAGTTTTGGGATCAAATTCACAACGCCAGACTTTTCGTATAGAATGGAGAAATTATTTTCAATTTATTGAGAAATTTATGAGCAATACAGAACACACTCTAGAAAATGCGGAAAATACCCGCACACACAATTTCATTACTCAAATTATTGATGAAGATTTAGCTTCGGGTAAACACAAAAGTGTTCATACTCGTTTCCCGCCTGAGCCAAATGGCTATTTGCATATTGGCCACGCAAAATCGATTTGCTTAAACTTTGGGTTAGCAAAAGAATATAACGGTTTATGTAACCTACGTTTTGACGATACCAATCCGGTGAAAGAAGACGTGGAATATGTGGATTCCATTAAAGCCGATGTAGAATGGTTAGGCTTTAAATGGGAAGGCGAACCGCGTTATGCGTCTGATTATTTCGATGAACTTTATGGCTATGCCATTGAGTTAATCGAAAAAGGTTTAGCGTATGTGGATGAACTTTCTCCAGATGAAATGCGTGAGTATCGCGGTACATTAACTGAGCCTGGTAAAAACAGTCCATATCGTGATCGTAGTGTCGAAGAAAACTTAGCGTTATTTGAAAGAATGAAAAATGGCGAATTTGCTGAAGGTACATTAAGTCTTCGTGCAAAAATCGACATGGCTTCACCATTTATGGTCATGCGTGATCCCGTGCTTTATCGTATTAAATTTGCGAGCCATCACCAAACC
>JAGZRY010000081.1 GCA_018381425.1 Haemophilus parainfluenzae | reverse complement strand
CAAAATGCCATCAAGGGTCATTTCCCCAGTGTGTCGTAATGCGATCCAATATAAAAGATGAAGATCCCGCAAGCCACCGGGGCTGTATTTTAAATCGGGCTCTAAATTGTAACTGGTGTTGTGATAACGCTGATAACGCTCAATTTGCTCTTGAACTTTAGCATCAAAGAATGGTTTTACCGCCCAAAAATCTGGCTTTTTCAGTATTTCCTCTAAAGCATTGAAAAGGGATACATCTCCCGATAAATAACGAGACTCAAGCAAATTGGTTGCAATGGTAATGTCCTGTTTACCTTCCTTTTCACATTCTTCTAAAGAACGAACACTATGCCCTACGTCGAATCCACAATCCCACAAGAACTGCACAAACTGAGCAATTTTTTCTTCCGTTTCAATGCCTCTTTCTTCTTTTGAAAGAATAAGAACATCTAGGTCAGATAAAGGAAACATTTCTTGTCTGCCATAACCGCCTACCGCAATTAAGGTAAGATAAGCTTTATCTAGTTCAAATTGCTGCCAAAGCTGTTTTAACAAATCATCACAAAATTGTGTACGGTTAGCAATCAGCTCAAAAACAGAATAATCAGAAAAATGCTGACGTTCCAATTTCTTCAAATTTTCACGCTGAATTTTGACCGCACTTGGCGTGAGTGGAGAATCGAAATGATAAGGAAAAAGCATAAGTATTCCACAAACAAAACAATTATAAAAAAAAGCCCACTATCGTAGGCTTTTAGCTGAATTTAAAGGTTATTCATTATACGTTGAATTAGGCCTTCCGCAATTTCTTCATCGCGGATTGTCATGACTTCACAACCGGTTTCGGTCACGACAATTTGGTGTTCATATTGCGCTGAATGGCTACGGTCTTTGGTTTTTACTGTCCAACCATCGCCCATAACGCGTACTTCTTTTTTACCCGCATTGATCATTGGCTCAATGGTGAATACCATGCCAGGTTTTAAAACTACACCACCATCATCAGCATAATAGTGTAATACTTGAGGTTCGCAGTGGAATTCAGTTCCCACGCCGTGGCCACAGTACTCACGTACCACGCTAAAGCCTTGGCTTTCAGTATATTTTTGTACCGCTTTACCAATTTCATTTAAACGAATACCAGGCTTAACCGTACGTAATCCCACATAAAGCGCTTCTTGTGCGGCTTCAACCAATTTTTGGCTACGAATATTGGTTTTACCCACGACATACATCTTAGAGTTGTCTCCGAAATAACCGTCTTTAATCACGGTCACATCAATATTGACAATATCGCCCTGTTTTAATTTTTTATCGTCGCTTGGAATACCATGGCAAACCACCTCATTTATAGAAATACAGGTTGCTTTCGGGAAACCATGATAATTTAAGCAAGCAGGAATCACTTTTTGTACATTCACCATGTAATCATGACAAATGCGATCCAATTCACCTGTGGTAACCCCTTCTTTTACATAAGGTTCGATCATAACCAAAACATCAGACGCTAATTTACACGCTTCACGTAACTTAACAAGTTCTTCTTCAGTTCTTAATGGAATGCCCATTATTTCTCCTTATTTAATTCTGATTTATTCGCATATAATAGCACTAATTCCGTGAAAAATCTTGAATGAATTAACAGGTTATTAGATAATACAAGGATTATTTTTAGGAAAGTGGGGATAGATATATGTCAGATTCAGATATGGCCGTACCGCTAACTTTTACTGATGCGGCAGCCAATAAAGTAAAAAGCTTAATTAGCGAAGAAGAAAACAACGAATTAAAATTACGCGTGTACATCACTGGTGGTGGCTGCAGCGGTTTCCAATATGGTTTTACCTTTGATGATAAAGTCAATGAAGGCGACCTGACGATTGAAAAAGCCGGTGTGCAATTAGTGATTGATCCAATGAGTTTACAATACTTAATTGGCGGCACCGTTGATTACACTGAAGGCTTGGAAGGTTCTCGTTTTGTGGTGAACAACCCAAATGCAACCAGCACCTGTGGTTGTGGTTCTTCATTCAGCATCTAATATGGATTTTCAATTTACCCATTATCTAGGCAATGTGCACGCCAAATGTTCAATGGAACACATTGCGCTAGCCAATTGGTTTAATTCAGAAGTGCGGTCAAATCCTCAAGCGTTTTTGACCGCACTTTCTGCCTGTGAGCAGATTAAAAATAATGATGAAGTCACGCTGATTGGTGCCGAATACACGCTTTTTATCAATACCGATGAAGTGATGATTCGCGCCAATAACCTTGCGATTGAAACAGATGAAATTTTAGAAGACGACTTCCATTATTATGATGAAGAAAGTATTGCCTTCTGCGGTACAACAGACTTCATCCACTTTCTTAATGCCTATTTTGAATTTATTGCTTAACCTCATTCTCTGAAGCTAACTATTATGTCGGAAACGGAAAACACCTCACCTGAACAACAAGAAACACAAGCGCCAGATAAGCGCCGTTCTTGTAAAATCTTTTTAGCTAAAGCAGCCTTTACTTTAGGGACGCTTGCCGTATTTTATGGTGGCTATTTAGACTGGCAAATTCGCTCAAAAATGGATGGCCAAATTTGGCGTTTACCGGCAGAAGTGTATAGTCGTTTAGAAAGCGTAAAACTTTCTGATAACCTTTCTTTTGACGAAGTCATTCAAATCTTACTCGATAACGAATACCGTCAAACGACTATGATTGCAGCACCGGGCGATTTTAAGCTCGAAGAGGATACCATCGTGTTACTTCGTCGTGCGTTCCCTTATCCCGATAAACCTGAACCACAACGTGTATTACGTTTACGTTTTACGGATAACAAACTTTCTCGTATTGAAGACTTGGTCAACGTAAAAGCCGTTGATGAATTCCGTCTTGCGCCTAAATTAATTGCAATGTTGGAATCAGATAATGAAGATCGTTTAGCCATTCCGTTACAGCAATACCCTCGCTTACTCATTGATGCCTTATTACTGACAGAGGATCGCCGTTTTTACGATCATAACGGGATTAACCCTGTCGGTATTATGCGTGCAATGATTGCCAATATAAGAGCGGGTCAAACGGTTCAAGGCGGCAGTACACTGACTCAGCAACTAGTTAAAAACTTGTTCTTATCGAGCGAACGTTCTATTACCCGTAAAGCCAATGAAGCGTTGATGTCATTAGTATTAGATTGGCGATATGATAAAAACCGTATCTTAGAAACCTATCTTAACGAAATTTACCTTGGTCAAAATGGTGATATCCAAATTCACGGTTTTGCATTGGCAAGCCAATTCTATTTTGGTCGTTCTATCCGTGAAATTAGCCTAGACCAAATTGCCCTTTTAGTTGGCATGGTAAAAGGACCATCCCTTTATAATCCATGGCGAAATCCACAATATGCACTCGATCGCCGAAATGTTGTGTTAAAACTGATGCTTGATCACCAAATGATTGGGGATGAGTTGTATGAGATGTTGAGTAAACGTCCATTAGGCGTGCAAGCTAAAGGTCAAATTTCTCGTAAATACCCTGCTTTCATTCAAACATTGCAAGCCGATCTTCGCCGTCAATTAGGGGAAAACAAAACCTCTGCGCTACTTGGTGCGCGTATTTTCTCCACCATGGATTTAAAACAACAGGAACAAGCTGAAAATGCTGTGCTGAATACGGTTAATCAATTACAAATACAAACTAAAAATCCACATTTAGAAGGCGCAATGATTGTCGCGGATTATCACTTGGGTGAAATACGTGCTGTTGTCGGTGGATTACAAACAGAATATGCTGGATTTAACCGAGCCTTAATGTCAAAACGTCAAATTGGTTCTTTGGTAAAACCATCCATTTATTTGACCGCACTGATGAATCCGGAACAATTTCGTTTAAATACTCCAATTCAAAACCAGCCAATCACGATTTATGTTAAAGGTAGCCAACCTTGGCAACCTCGTAACTACGATCGCAAATACAGCGGTTCGGTGATGTTGATGGATGCCCTTGCTCGCTCGCTGAATATTCCAACGGTAAATATTGGAATGAAAGTCGGTTTAAGCAAAGTGATCGATACGCAAAAAGCCATGGGATGGGATAATGTAACGATTCCAAAAGTGCCTGCAACCTTGCTTGGTTCTTATAGTATTTCACCTTATGATGTGACCAAACTCTATCAAACCATTGCAAATCAAGGTGGCAAAATTGAGTTAAGTACTATTCAAAGCATTGCCGATCGTCAAGGGAATATTATTTATGAACACAATACCGTGCCGGATCAAGTGGTGCCGAGAGAAGCAGCTTATCAAACCTTGTATGCAATGCAACAAACCGTAGAACGTGGTACCGCACGTAGCTTACAAAATGATTACGCGGATCTTCGCCTTGCAGGTAAAACAGGCACGACCAATGATGCCCGTGATACTTGGTTTGTCGGTATTGATGGTAAAAATGTCAGCACCATTTGGCTAGGTCGTGATGATAACGGTGAAACCAAATTGACGGGAGCCTCAGGTGCATTACAAATCTATAAAGATTATTTAAACCGTGTCGTTATTGAAAAACTGAAACTCGGTCAACCTTCTACGATTAAATGGGTTGGCATTAATGCTTACGGTAGTTGGAGCTGTGGTAGTAATCGAACAATTCCAGTTTGGGCAAATAAAGATCAAAACTTCTGTGCGTCTGCACAAACAACGAGTACGGCAACTGCTACCGCTGCACAAACTACGCAATCGCCACAACCTGAACAACCAGAATCACCAAAACCAGAAAGTGTATGGGATGTGTTAGATAATAAAGCGCCTGTTGAAGAAGCAGCACCCGCTCAATAAACTCGCTTATTTTTGACCGCACTTTTATATCTCCATAAAGCGCCTAACAAAGGCGCTTTATTCTTTTAAGCATACAATCACCCTCTAGACATTTCCAACTCTTGTGAATTTTTTGATCTCCATCACAAAAATTAAAATTATTTATTGTCATTTCACTGATATCAAAGGATAATTATAAATAGGAGTTAATTTGATTTTAGGTAATGAGGTAAATAGACGATGCTATTCCGTTCTATTCGATTTTTCTTTTTAATTTTTTCACTCGCCTTCTCTTCTTCACTCTTTGCGCAAGACAACTACCAACAGTGGGTTAATGATATTACGTCTCGCTTAGATAAAACGTCTCAACTTATCCAACAAGGCAATACAGATGACGCCCGTACTGAAGTGCAAATGGCTTATTTTGAAGTCTTTGAAAATCTAGAAGGTCCAATTCGTATCAATTTCTCAGCACAAAAAAGCTACCAAATGGAAGCGACTTTTGGCGAGATCCGTAAAATGATCAGTGAAGGCAGTTCACAACAAGAGATTCAGGCTAAAATCGATCAGCTCAAAAAAGAATTACAAGAAGTGTTGCCATCATTGATTGAAGGTCATCAGCTCAATGCCGATGGTCAACATGGTGTTTATGATAATCAAGAGATCGCCCCTTATTGGCAACAAAGTTTTAAAACTATTGATGATTTGCTCGCTCAAGGGCTTGAAGCGTATCAAAATGGTGATCTCGATAACGCAAAAAAATTGTTCCAGCAAGCGCAGTACGATGGCTATAAAAATTCAGAAATGGAAATGTCCATTCGCCAAAATCGCTCTGCAGAAACTTCAGCAGCGATTAATCAACAGTTTTACAACATCATTCGTTTAAGTGAACAAGCCGATCAAATCACAGAAATTGGCTATCAAAGTACGCAATTGTTACAAGATATTGAAGAAAACTTGCCTAACCTGCCAACGACACGTGAAGAACAAAATGTTCAATCCAATGCAGCACAGCAAGCAACAGATAATCAACAAGAGCAAGATTGGAATAAAATTAAACAAGAGATCAACCAACGTATTCAACAAGCTATTACGCTCTATCAACAAGGTGAAAGCAAAAAAGCAATTCTTTCCGTACAAGACACCTATTTCGACGTGTTTGAAAGTACAGGAATGGAAAACAAAGTGGGCTCCCGTGATAGTAACTTTAAAGCGGAACTTGAAGGCTACTTTACTCGTCTCGTCAGTTTAATGAAAGCTGATCAAGGCGATAAATTACAAGCGCAAGCAGATGGTCTAAACCAGAATTTAACTAAAGCAGTTGAAATGTTACAGGGTGAAGAACAAAGCGATTGGTCTATGTTCTTATATAGCCTTTTAATCATTCTTCGTGAAGGTTTAGAAGCCTTATTAATTGTTGCGGCTATTGTGACTTACTTAATTAAAAATAATCACCAAGATAAATTGCCGGTTATCCGTCAATCTGTTTATGTGGCATTAATTGCCAGTGTGATTACCGCATTTATCTTCCAACTTATCTTTGAAAATTCAGGTCAAAACCGCGAATTGCTCGAAGGCTTTACGATGATTTTTGCTGTAGTCATGCTGTTTATGATGAGTTACTGGTTATTGTCTAAAGTCGAAGCACAAAACTGGAAACGTTATTTAGAAGGTAAACTCTCTACGGCCCTCACTACAGGCTCACTCATTGGCTTATGGCTTACCAGCTTCTTAGCCGTATATCGTGAAGGGGCGGAAACCGTATTGTTCTACTATGCCCTCGTGGGTGATGCGAAAAGTGCGGTCAGTTTTATCTATCTTTTCGCAGGTATCATTGTCGGCGCAATTATTCTCACCATTTGCTACTTCGTGATGCGTTATACCGTGGTGAAACTACCACTTAAACCATTCTTTATGTTCACGGGTTCTTTCATGTATTTAATGGCCTTTGTATTCGCCGGCAAATCTGTTTTAGAACTCATTGAAGGCAAACTTTTCGAGCCAACGCTGATTAGCGGTGTGCCTGAAATTTCGTGGTTAGGTATTTATCCTTATATGGAAACCCTAATCCCACAAGCAATCTTACTCATCGCAGCCGTATTTGCTCTGTTCATTATGAAATATCAAAGCAAAAAAGCCGCGTAATACCCAACAATCCTTTAGGAGAAAAACAATGAAAAAAGCACTTTTAGCAACAGCATTATTTGCGGG
>JAGZRY010000080.1 GCA_018381425.1 Haemophilus parainfluenzae | reverse complement strand
AAGTAATCCCAGCAGCCTCACCATTACTCACTTTAATGGCTACCCCTGCATTAAAACCACTCGATTTATTAGTGCTTCGTTCTTGATGGTTTTGTTCTGTGGCTTTGATATTGACTTGATTATCTGCAATCAATGTCGTGCCTCGCTTACCTGAGATGTCTGAACCTTTAATATTAATGTTGGAATCCTTTCCTGCACCCGTTGCCACAATATTCACCTTACCGCTAGCATTAACTTGGGATTTATAGGCTGTTTTTCCTTCAGGATGAGTTCTGGATTAGCTCTTTTTAAGCTATTAATAAAACTTATAATATTGCACCAATATTTTACTTAAAACTCTACAAAGCCTATATTTAAAACACAAAAAGTGCGGCCAATTTTAAGAGGTTTTAAAACTCTTTGAAGATTGACCGCACTTTAGCTCTATCAAACCGTCTAAAACGTTTTACAAAAATTTACTTATATCTCCATTTATTGGAATTACAATGTCTAAAGGTGGATCTCTAGAAACAACCTGAGCTAAATACCCAATACCAAGAATAAAAACTCTTGTTGATAAAGCAGAAATATCATCTAATTTATCTAGCGCTAATAGCAAATTAGTTTTAAATACTGGAACATCGTTTATATCTGCTAAAACATAAACATTTTGGTTAATTATTTTCTTTTCAATTAATTCAATTAACCTATCAAGATTCAATATTTTTATTTTCTTACTATCTTTATCTATACTTCCATATTCAAATGGATATGTATAAAACTCTTTTAGAACTTGCTCCTTTTCATCTTCAGACAGAAGGTGGAAATTCTCCGACAAAGCCTCTTTACATTCATCAAATAATGTCATATGAATCCTTATTTATTTAATTGTTTAAGATATCGATTAAAATCATCTTTATTTCCATTAAATGGGATTACCTCCTTAATAGCCTTATCACTTTTTCCTTTAGTGTAGTCAAAAACATTAATATGCATTCCTTTCTTTGGATCATAATCTAATCGCCACCCTTTCTTCCCATCAGATGATATTCTACCTACAACTTTTCCATATCCATCACTAACAGCTAAAGTTCCTATGAATGGCTTAGAATCTATCCCAAGATCTCCAACTTTAGTTAAAGCTAAATTTCTTGCTGCTTCCCAACTATGCTGTTTCGGCAATGTGACTTCTACTCCAAAATGATCTAAAGTCTCAAATCTATTTTTAGATTTTTGAATAACTATAACATCATTTCCACTGTGATCTTTAAATTGATATGTCTTATATCCATCAATATCTTTTACTCGTTTAGCTCCATCAGGTAAAGCATGCCAACAATCATTATGCACCCAAACGCCATCAAGGTCAGAATTCGCTCCTTTAATGAAGTAAGTATGGTCAGTCTCAACTGTCAGGTTATACGCACTTAACTTCTCAGCCTTGATAGTGACACCTTTCACCGTCTGCCAGTGATTATTTTCTGACAATAACTTATAGCCGGCTTTCAGATTTTGTGCATCTACCCATTGGGCGTTTTGGATTTCTCCGTTATAGTGATGCCCCTCAGAACTCGATACTAACTCACCTTGATTTACCTGAGTAAAGAATGGATGAATTTTGTTTGAAACAATAGTTTGGTGTTTGCCTTGTTCATCAATCACTTCCACATATACCGTAAAATCATACGGGTTGTTGTAGTACGCTTGTACACGCTGATAGGTCATTTGTCCTGTCAGTTCGTTTTTCGCATAAACCTTATCTCCGACTTTAATAGACTCTATAGGCTTATAACCTTGCTCCGTTTTCACTTCCATGTCACCACGGAAAGAACAGGTTTTGGGTTTAATTTTCGCAACATTAACACTGGAATGGGCTACATCAATCTTTCCATTTTTTAATTTGGCAATAGACTTAGCTATCGCCAATCCCGCACCACTTAGCACCACTCCTCCAGTTGAAACACCTTTCATTTGGCCTTGGCGGTAACCTTGCATTTCACCCGCGAGTTTTGGATTTTCTTGAAGAGCACGCGCATAAGCCTCATCCCAATCTTTCAACGAGACCACAACATTATTATAGGTTTTCTCTGGGTTTGAGATAGCTTCCCATAAAGAGACAACGGTATCATCTAAATTAACAACAGCATTCGCTGTTTCTTTAACACTATCAAGTTGCCCTTGAGCTTCTGCAATCTCTAGACCTTCTTGATATTCTTTAGCTTTATCTTCATCTCCATTGAATAAAACCTTGGCATACATTTCAATGTTTTGCTTACGCTCATCACTAGGATGAACGTCATCAGCCATGCTGTTATTCTCCACTGAATCTTTCGCTGTTTTAGCTGCAATAATTGCCCCATCAGAGCTATCCGATAAAGTACCACCCGCAATACCTGCTGCTACTTGGCTTAAAGACGATACCGTACGTTTTTCTTCTTCGCTAAGCTTTTCAGGTGATTTATTGTAAAGTGTCGAGGCAAGGAAATGAGCCGCCGTCTCACCACCAGCTGCACCCGCAGCACCAGCAGCAACATTACGGTTGCCTGCATAAGCCTCTACCGCGCCCCAAAGTGCATGAGCTGTCAAATTGAGCGCGGTATTCACATTGCCTTTTGCATCTGTTGTCGCTTTCTTAATTTGATTATTCACCGCAGGTGATAATCCTGAAGCCACCACTTCCGCAGCTGGTCTGCCGGCTAAGGCGGTGCTGATAACATTTAATGCCGAATCAATGACAAGACGTTGGCTTCCACCTGTTTCCCATTCTTTGGCTTCGCGACTCGCTGTCTCAAAATTATCTCGTGCTTGTTTTACTAAAGTGCGGTTAGTTTCGTTGTTGTTTTCTGCCTTGGCTTTTTCTGCTTCTTCTAACGCAATTGCGGCTTCATGACGCTTCGCTTTCGCTTCTTCGCCAAATTTATTAGCAAGCAAACTCCCTGCTTCCACGACATTCTGTCCAAATTTCTCTGTCACCTCACGTTGGAAATCGAGCTCTTTTTGAACATCATCTTTATTAAAACGGTTCTCTAATTTGCCACTTTTTGTTGTGCTAGATTGGCTATCGGAATCTTTACTATACACCAATGCAGAGTTTAGGTTTAATAGTAATATTCACTTTTTCGGAAAAGACGAAGTCAATGGCCATCACCGTTTAGATGTGTTACTCGCTCGTGATATTTCCGTGGAAAAAGCATTGGAAAAAGTAGAATGTGCTTACGCGAAGTTGGATGTGAAATTATAAGATTTCATTAAAATAAGCATCTTTGAAAATACAAAAGTGTGGTCAATTTTTGAAAGGTTTAAAAACTCTTTGAAAATTGATCGCACTTTCAACTTAAAATTCTAACCGCTGTGTTAAGCCTTCTTCGGGTTCTTGACTTCGGAAAATCAGCCATAACCTCAACACATCAATCATTATTCCACGAGGCAACGTAAGATAAAGAGACTCCTCTTCTTGAGCAAAGAGAAAATAAAAATTCACTTCATCGTTCATCACCTCAACACCCCAAGAATTGGAAGAAATATCCGCTTCTTGAATTGTATCATCCGTCAAAATTGCCAATGAATGATCTAAAAAAGAGAAATAATTTGAACCCCCCATTGGATCATTCAAATAGCCGGTTAATGGATTTAGTTGATGATTTTCCTCTAAATGGCAAGCTGGAATAATTTGTCCTTTATGCTGAATATACGTAAAAATAAGTTTCATCTTTACTCCTGCTCAGCACTTGGAAAAGCCGTGACTACAGGATAGGTATAACCTTCTACACGTACGCCTGAATTTGAAATGCCAACCCACATACCTTCAGCTTTACGAATGGGATCCAGATCATCAATTTGATTCATATAAGCAGAATTAATTTCAACTTCAATACGATCTGCCGTCCAAGTTTGGGGAAACATCAAGGTCTCCCCATTATTGTTAGTTTTAGCAATATATTGATTAGTTTCACTATCAAAGGCAGAAATCTGTGCAAGATATACGCCATTTGGATAAGTGTATAATATCCGATTAACACGTATATTGCCTAAGGCGGAATGTCCACCGATCATGACTGCCATAAAATACCTCTAATCTAAACTGAAAAATAAACTTCATTACTTATATTGGGTTCAGATAGTAAGAAGTCATACCAATTAGATAAAATGATCTTAAATTGGTCAAACTCAAGATAATCATCAGGATATTCTTCATCACCCCAATAAATAGTTACTTTATCTAACGAGATTAGCGCACCTAAGGTTTGTCCCCACATATCATATTCAGGAATTTCTTTTTTAGATATTTTATCAATCTCTTCAAGGCCATTTTTTATCCATTTTTGTAAATGGCTTATACCTAATCCCTCATCATCAATTAAAAAATGAGTTATATTTAGAGCTTCGTTTATATTTAGAATAGAACAATGTGGTTCTAAAGATCCATCTTTCCACATATCTATCCAACTAAACTTAACATTTATCATATGCTACTTGTCTCCCATAACTGGATAAACTGTAGTTTTAGGTTCTTTATATCCTTTTCTCCATAGGTGTAATATTTTCCAATATTCATTTCATGGATAATATTTTTTACCCAACAAATTAATATTTTCTAATATTTCATCATTTGTCATATAGAAACTGGGTTCTATTATACTAATCAGATCCAATGCAAAATCACGAAATTCCTCTCTCCAATCAATTGATGAATTCATCAATTCTAAGGCTCTATAAGAAATCTCCTGTTCTGATGCATTATTACTTACCATTAATCTAATTTCATTTATAAAGTCTTTTTCACTATATCTGATCATTTTTTCATTTTCTCCCAACGATGGCGCGCGTCTCCTGATGCTTGAGAGGAGATATTTTAGATACAACTTTTAAAAACACTATAGGTTAAAGCTCCAAATAGCTTTTAATATACCCTCTTGTCTGCTCACCCATCAGTTCTAAACTAGAAATAGTTTGCTCATTATTCCACATCGCATTAGCATAAGCTTCCAATAGCCCTGTAGCTACAGCTCGGAAAACTCTTTATTTTTTGAGTTCATAGCATCTTCAATTAACAAAAAAATTTTTTTCTGGGATTCAAAAGAAAGTTTTGAATCGTAAATTTCTCTTCCTAAGTTTCCTAATAGAAATACAACGGGTATTTCATCACCATCAAAAAAATCATTAAGAGCATTTAAAATTTTAGTAGTGTCAATCCCCTCAGCATGTAGAGAATTTATAAAAAAATCTAATTCTTTCACCATTATTTACCTTTTAATGAATTGTTAAGATCTCTTAAGACTAATTTTTCTCTACCTTCTTTTTCTAAGAAAGGTTTCGCATTTGGGTCTTTGAAAGCCTTAGGATTTGGAATGGAAATTTTCGCATCATAAACACCATTTGCATATTCTTTAACTACATTTTCCACTTTTACATTTCCGATGTGTGGTGTGTCCTTCTTTAAAGAAATTACCTTTAATGCTTTACTATTTAATCAATTTACTAGCAACATTTCTCTTAGTATATAGATCTGTTTCCACTCCCATCTCATTTTCAAATAAAATTAATAAATCTACAATATCATCAATATCAATATTATCTCCCTTTAAGTAATCAAACATACTATTAACATAATTATCATATTCATCAATTAACAATTCATTATCTCCTATTAGAATAGGATCCCAATACTTTAAAAAGATTGTTCTTATTTCATTTATTTCCATTTTTTGTCTATCTTACCCCACGATGGCGCACGTTTCCTAACGCGTGCCTAAAACATCAATTTCACAATTCAGATTTTTACTATTTTCATTACAACTTTATTCAGTTTGTCTATTTTAGTTAGATTCAAGCATGCGCAGGAGACGCGCGTTATCTAGCCGCAGATCTTGCTTTTAGAAAAGTGCGGTCAATATCAAGAGATTTTAGAATTCACTGAATATTGACCGCACTTTTAAGCACCTTTGTTAATTACTGCCAAGGCTTAGCATCAGGTTTGCTGTGTTTTTTTCGCCATTGGATACATATTGGTCTATTCCACATTGTTTTTTCTTCACAGATTGGTCCACCTTCTAAATACCAACCTTTTTTCTCTAAACAAAGATTGACCTCTGGATTATCACTTTCTCCTGCCGCCCAATCTATAATACCGCAATCAGTCATATCTTTTTTTCTTCTAGCAAGATATTTAGTTAAAACATCAGGATCTGAGTTCGGAAATAATGCTGTCTCATTATGTAGCTGCCAATGATCATGTGGTGGTGGAGGTTGAAATCCTCCAAAAGAACACCCGCTTAGAATTAATATTAAAAATATAGAAAATAGTACTTTCATTTTATTTCTCCTTCGCTTTATTTAATTCAAAAATAGTTCTTTCATTTCCCATTTTAAGATCTCCCTCAGTTCGATATCCATCAGTAATACATTGTCGTTGTCCTAAGCCATGGCAATTATGTACTGATGAATTGTCACCAAATATATCGCTAATACGTGCAATCCAACCTTTATTGAGATTATTTTCAGATGTCGTTGCAGGGTTTCCTCCCAATAAAATCGGCATACTACCTACTGGGTCACTAGCATGATTCTCAATCCGAATTGAACCATCTGAAGTGGTTCTTTCCTTACCCGTTTGCAATTGACTTAAATAGCCATCCGCTCTTGTTATATCAGCTGCAGGACCCACCATTTTAACAGAGGTGTTTGAAAGCAATTTTTTCTCTCGGTTATCTTCTGTATTTAACGCTTTTAATGCATTACTAACAGTTAATGTTCCACGACTATGAGCACCAACGTATAAATCATCTTTACCATATTGCTTCATGATGTTCATCGCTTGTAAAGTTGAATTATCCATACCTAATAGATTTCCAAAAGAAGTTTCAAACATTTTCTCATAACCCGCCACTAAGAGCTCTGACAAACCATTTTTCGCTTCAGGATGGTGAACAAAATAAACATCTTTATATACCTTTTGATCTATATTGCCTGTTTTATCATCCCTGCCCGCAATATAGTTTTGTACCGCAAATTTTGCGGCGGAATTACGATCATTAAAG
>JAGZRY010000079.1 GCA_018381425.1 Haemophilus parainfluenzae | reverse complement strand
ACCAAAACTTTCGTCATCAATTGAAAGAATTAATTAAAGAGAAATTAAAATAATGTCCTTTTATCAGAAAGCAGAAAGAACCCAATATTGGCGCGTAGTCATCATGGCTTGCGCCGCTTTTATTTTTAATACCACGGAATTTGTGCCAGTTGCGTTACTCACCGATATCGGACAAAGTTTTAATATGCAAACCTCTGATGTCGGCTTAATGATGACCGTTTATGCCTGGACAGTGCTTATTATGTCCCTGCCTGCAATGCTTGCCACAGGTAAAATGGAACGTAAAAGCTTACTCGTTAAGCTTTTCATCATTTTTATCATCGGACATATTCTTTCCGTAATTGCATGGAATTATTGGATTCTTCTTATTGCCCGTATGTGTATCGCGGTGGCACATTCCGTATTTTGGTCCATCACAGCCTCTTTAGTGATGCGCGTTGCGCCTAAAAATAAAAAGACACAAGCCATTGGTATGTTAGCCATTGGTACATCACTGGCTACGATTCTCGGTTTGCCACTAGGACGACTAGTAGGTCAACTTGTGGGATGGCGCATTACCTTTGCGATTATTGGTATATTAGCTTTGGTGATAATGTTCTTAATTATTCGTTTATTACCAACGTTACCGAGTAAAAATGCTGGGTCAGTTTCAAGTTTGCCTATTTTGGCTAAACGTCCACTATTAATTGGACTTTATGCCACCACAGTCATTATTGTTTCGGCCCACTTTACAGCCTACACCTACATTGAGCCATTTATGATTCAAATCGGACAGATGGATCCTAATCTAGCCACAATGATTCTCTTGGTCTTTGGTATTTCAGGTGTAACAGCGAGTGTGATTTTTAACCGATTATACCGTTTAGGTGCCGCACAATTTATTATCCATGCGATACTGTTATTAGCGCTTTCTTTAGGATTTATGCTTACTTCAGCTGGCTATACCGCAACAATGTTTACCTTATCCTTTATTTGGGGAATTGGCATTTCCTGTATTGGTTTAGCACTACAAATGCGTGTATTGCAACTTGCCCCCGATGCAACCGATGTGGCAACAGCCATTTTCTCGGGTATTTTTAATGCGGGAATTGGAGCGGGAGCACTCTTCGGGAATCAAATTATGCGACATGTAGGACTTGAATACATTGGCTTTAGTGGTGCAGCGTTAGCCATTATTGCACTCGGCATCTTTGTCTTCTTCAATTTCCGCTATCGCACTCAAAACGCCTAAAAAAATGACCGCACTTACTCAAGTGCGGTCATTTTCTTTTCTCTTTTCTAATCGAGATGGAAGCAAGCAATGAGCTTATCATCAGGGTATTTTTCCAATTTAGGCTGCTCATTTCGACATTTATCCGTTGCTTTCCAACAACGCGGATTAAATGCACAACCTTTTGGTGGATTAATCGGACTTGGTAATTCTCCTATTAATTTAATCCGTTGACGACGTAATTCAGGTGACAATCTTGGTGTCGCTGAAAGCAAAGCTTGCGTATAAGGATGTTGTGGATTTTTAAAGATCTGCTCTTTTGTACCCATTTCAACACAGCGGCCTAAATACATCACCATCACTTCATCAGCAATGTGTTCAACCACCGAAAGATCATGTGAAATAAACACATAAGATAAACCAAGCTCAGCTTGTAAATCCATCATCAAATTCAGCACTTGTGCACGAACAGATACGTCTAAAGCTGAAACCGGTTCATCCGCTACAACCACGTCAGGCTCAAGCATTAGACCACGAGCAATTACTATACGTTGGCGTTGTCCACCCGAAAACATATGTGGATAACGATCATAAAACTCTGCACGCAATCCTACTTTTACCATCATAGACAAAACTTTTTCTTTACGTTCTTTCGCTGATAGATTGGTATTAATGACTAATGGTTCTTCCAAAATTGTGCCGATTTTCTTACGCGGATTTAGTGATGCATAAGGGTTTTGAAACACAATTTGGATTTTCTGACGACGCAATGCTTTCGTTTCGTGATCATTCTCTAAGAAATTTTGTCCGTTATAATATAACTCGCCTTCTGTCGGTTCTTCTATCATCGTCAAAAGACGACCAAGTGTCGATTTACCACAACCTGACTCACCCACTACGGCAAGAGTTTTACCTCGTTCTAAGGAAAAAGACACGCCATCTAAGGCTTTCACTTGCTGTGTTTTAGCAAACATCCCTTTTTTGACAGGATAATATTTTTTCAGCCCAATGGCATTGAGCAATGGTGCATTTTCTTGTGCGACATCAGACATTGCTAGGTTCTCCTTGGGCATTTAATGGGGTGTGACATTTAACTTGTCGATTTCCTACTTGGCGTAATTCAGGTTCCACACTTCGACAAAGATCTGTTGCATACGGACAGCGTGGATTTAACAAACAGCCTTGTGGGCGATCGTATTTACCTGGCACCACTCCGGGTAAAGATTGCAAACGAGATTTACCTTCTGCAAACTCCGGTAAAGAACGCAATAACGCTTGAGTGTAAGGATGTTTGGGTTCACGGAAAATATCTTCTGCTCGTCCTTCTTCCACTACTTGTCCCGCATACATCACAATAATACGATGCGCCGCTTCTGCAACTAACGCAAGATCGTGCGTGATCAGAATCAACGACATACATTCTTTTTGCTGTAACTCAAGCAACAAATCTACAATTTGAGCTTGAATGGTCACGTCCAGTGCGGTGGTTGGTTCATCTGCAATGAGCAATCTTGGTTTACATGCAATCGCCATAGCAATCATAACGCGTTGGCTCATTCCGCCAGAAAGCTGATGAGGATAAACATCAATACGTGATTCAGGATCAGGAATACCGACTAAACGTAATAGCTCTAAGGTGCGTTCACGGCGTTCTTTTTTGCTGCCGCCTTGATGCGCCTTAATCGCTTCCATAATTTGGAAACCTACTGTATAAGCAGGGTTTAAGCTTGTCATCGGATCTTGGAAGATCATGGCAATATCTGCGCCAACTAATTCCCGCTTTTCTTTTGGTGGTAAGCTTAAGAGATCTTTTCCTTCAAATTCTAAGCCTTTTGCTGAAACACGCCCTGGAAAATCAATCAAGCCCATCACAGCAAGGGAACTTACTGATTTTCCAGATCCCGACTCGCCAACAATGCCTAATACTTCGCCTTGATTAACTTGGTAGCTAATACGATCTACCGCTTTAAAAGGTGCTTTTTCATCACCAAAGTGAACAGAAAGCTCTTTTACATCTAACAATGCCATTCTGCCCCCTATTGTTTTAATTTTGGATCGAGTGCATCACGCAACCCGTCACCCATTAAGTTAAATGCTAAAACAAGCGATAAAATTACTAAACCTGGAATAGTAACCAACCAGTTTGCAGCCTGCATAAAGCTACGTGATTCAGATAACATAGTACCCAATTCTGGTGTTGGTGGTTTGGCACCAATACCTAAGAAACCTAAAGTCGCTAATTCTAAAATAGCGTTAGAAATCCCCATCGTCATTTGTACAATGAGAGGTGCTAGGCAATTCGGTAAAATGACAATAAACATTAAACGTAATACGCTTGCTCCCGCCACTCGTGAAGAGGTGACATAATCTCTGTTTTTCTCATTTAATACCGCCGCACGTGTTAAACGCACATAACTTGGAATGGATACCACGGCAATCGCCAACGTCGCATTTGTTAAAGAAGGCTCTAAAATTGACACCACCACAATGGTTAAAAGCAAGTTTGGGATAGCCAACATAATGTCAATAAAACGAACAATTAATGTATCTAATGCCCCGCCATAATAGCCGGCAAGCAAGCCAAGACTCGTCCCTAAAATGCAAGATAAAATCACAATAATGAAACCCGCAAAAACAGAAATGCGTGTACCATAAATAATACGAGAAAGAATATCTCGGCCAATGTCATCTGTACCCAGTAAATAAGCAGAATTACCGCCCTCATACCAAGCAGGTGGTAGCAATAAAGTTGAACGATTTTGTTCGATAGGATCAAAAGGTGCTATCCAAGGGGCAAACATACTGATTAATGCCACAGCAAGGATAAAAGTGAGCCCAATCACCGCCCCTTTATTTTGTTTGAAATAAAACCAAAATTCTTGCAACGGTGTGCGAGGAGCAAAGGTTTCAATAGATAGAGTTTGTTCCGTCATTAATAAGGCTCCTTATTGATGGCGAATACGTGGGTTTACCACGCCATAAAGTAAATCGATCGTTAAATTCACCACAATAATAATTGTAGCAATAATCAACACGGCGCCTTGTAAGACGGGATAATCGCGATTGGTAATAGCATCAATGATCCATTTACCAATGCCTGGCCATGAGAAAATCGTTTCGGTTAAAACTGCACCAGATAATAACTGCCCGACAATCAAGCCCACAACTGTCACAACGGGGATAAGCGCATTGCGTAGTGCGTGAAAAATGACAATTCGGGTATAACTTAAGCCTTTCGCTTTTGCAGTACGAATATAATCTTCGCCTAACACTTCCAACATTGAAGAACGTGTCATTCGAGTAATTACTGCAAGTGGAATAGTACCTAATATAATAGCCGGTAGAATCAATGACTTAACTGCATTTTCAAAAGCGCCTGGCACACCTGAAAGCCAAGTATCGATTAACATAAAACCGGTTGGTGTATCGATCCAGAAACTGTCTTCTAAACGTCCCCCTTGTGGCAAACCAAACCAAGGTGAAACATATAAGATCAAAATTAATCCCCACCAGAAAATTGGCATGGAATAACCCGTTAAGGACATGGCTGTTACGATATGAGAAATCCAGCTATCTTTCTTTACAGCAGCAATCGTTCCTAGCGTAATACCAGCAATTAATGACCAAAATAGTGCAAAGAAAGCCAATTCAAACGTGGCAGGGAAAAGTGTGAAAAACTCCCTCAGAACAGGTTGCTGGGTGCGGAATGATTCACCGAAATCGCCTTGTATCACATTGCCAATATAATTGAAATATTGTTGATACAACGGTAAATCCAGACCAAGTTGCTTCATCATTTGTTGATGAACTTCGGGCGTTAAACCTCGCTCTCCCATCATAATCTCCACGGGATCACCCGGAATAAAATGAATGAGAGCAAAAGTCACAAAAGTAATGGCGATAAAGGTAGGAATCACCATTAAAATACGTTTTAAAATAAATTTAAACATCTACTTCCCACATAATAAAAGTGCGGTCGTTTCTTCGAACGTTTTCGCACTGGCATATTGAATATGAACACTAATATTCATACTCATTGCAATAAAATCCTCCCGATTCTACCGCACTTTTTCTAATTTTGCCAAATGCGCAATCAGCCACTTAATGCCTTGAGCTTGGAAAGCAATTTGTAAGCGGGTGTTATTGTCTGAGCCTTCAACGTTTATGACAGTGCCAAAACCAAACTTTTCATGTTTCACTTTTTGCCCTATTTTCCATTCATTTTCTGGCAAACTCGTGCTTAAACTTCCTACTTTCGCTTGGTTTAATGCTCGAGTCACCGTTCCGCGTAAACGGATTTCTTGAATACACTCTGATGGCAATTCTGTGATAAATCGCGAAGGCAAATGACGTTCTTCTTTCGTGTAAACACGACGACTTTCCGCATAACAAATGGTGAGTTTTTGCTTAGCTCGAGTAATGCCCACATAAGCAAGACGGCGTTCTTCCTCCAAACGACCAGGCTCTTCAAATGAACGAAAACTTGGGAATACGCCCTCTTCTACCCCCACCATAAATACGCGCGGGAACTCCAAGCCTTTTGCAGAGTGTAAGGTCATCATTTCCACACAAGATTGATGCGGCGAAGCCTGCTCTTCTCCCGCTTCTAAAGAAGCATGAGTTAAAAAGGCGGTAAGATCGGTCATATCCTCTGCTTCATCAGGTTTGATAAATTCTCGAGTTGCCGTCACCAATTCTTCTAAGTTTTCAATACGCACTTCACCTTTCTCGCCTTTTTCCTGTTTATACATATCGTATAAGCCAGAATGTTTAATCACGAAATCGGTCTGTGCAAACAGTGGCATCTCGGCTGTATCCACCTGTAAAGAATTAATCAACTCCTGGAAACGCAATAATGCAGTTGAAGCACGTCCCGTTAGCATATTTTCTTGTGTGGCCACTTGAACAGCTTGCCATAAGGTAATTTGACGTTCACGGGTTAAATTTCGTAACACATCTAAAGTACGATCGCCAATACCACGCGTAGGCGTATTAATCACACGTTCAAACGCGGCATCATCTTGGCGATTATTAATTAAGCGTAAATATGCCAACGCATCTTTAATTTCTTGGCGTTCGAAGAATCGCATTCCACCGTAAATACGATAAGGAATTTGACAACGAATCAAGGCTTCTTCAATGACACGAGATTGGCTATTACTACGATATAAAACAGCACAATCATCTAATTTCCCACCGTCATCTACCCAATTTTGGATTTGAGACGCCACAAATTTTGCTTCATCTAATTCATTAAATGCCGCATAAATGCCAACTGGCTCCCCCATTTCACCGTCAGTCCATAAATTCTTACCGAGACGATCGCTATTATTCGAAATAAGTTGGTTGGCACTTTTCAGAATATTGCCGGTAGAACGATAGTTTTGCTCCAAACGAATAGTTTCAGCATTGAAATCTTTTAGGAATTTTTGAATATTTTCGACCTGTGCACCACGCCAACCATAAATGGATTGGTCATCATCGCCCACAATCATCACTTTGCTCGTATTACCGGCAAGAATTTTGATCCAGGCATATTGGATTTTATTGGTATCTTGAAACTCATCTACCAAAATATGCTGAAAACGTTGCTGATAGCGTTGCAAAATCACGGGCTTTTTAGCAAATAATTCATACGCACGAATTAACAATTCAGCAAAATCCACCAAGCCTGCACGATCACAAGTATCTTGATAAATTTGATAAATCTTAATCCACTCTTTTTCCTGACGGTCACCAAAATCATTAATATCTTGCGGTCTTAAACCTTCATCTTTTTTATTATTGATATACCAGCACGCTTGTTTCGGTGGAAATGCTTTATCGTCATAATTGTGCAATTTCATCAAGCG
>JAGZRY010000078.1 GCA_018381425.1 Haemophilus parainfluenzae | reverse complement strand
CAATAACAGCACGTTACCACCACGTTGTAGAAGTTTAGCTAAATGTAAACGACCACGTTCACCACCGGATAATTCGCCTACGCGTTTTTGTTGATCTACGCCTTTGAAGTTGAAGCGTCCAACATACGCACGGCTTGGAATTTCAAAGTTACCAATGGTCAGAATATCTTGTCCATTAGAGACTTCTTCCCAGACAGTTTTCTTATCGTCCATAGAATCACGGAACTGATCCACTGAAGCAAGCACAACGGTTTCGCCCATTGTCACAGAACCTGAATCTGGTTGTTCTTGACCTGACAACATACGGAATAAGGTTGATTTACCCGCACCGTTCGCGCCGATAATACCCACGATAGCACCTTTTGGAATGCTGAATGATAAATCATCAATTAAAGTACGATCGCCGTAAGATTTAGTGAGATGTTCTACCTCAATCACTTTATCACCTAAACGTGGACCAGGTGGAATAAAGAGTTCGTTAGTCTCGTTACGTTTTTGATATTCTCCAGAGTTCAACTCATCAAAGCGAGCCATACGTGCTTTGCTTTTCGCTTGGCGGCCTTTCGGATTTTGACGAACCCATTCTAACTCTTTCGCAATTGATTTTTGACGCGCATTTTCAGTTGCTTGTTCTTGTTCTAAACGTTTCTCTTTTTGCTCTAACCAAGAAGAGTAGTTGCCTTCCCAAGGAATACCTTCACCACGGTCAAGCTCTAAGATCCAACCCGCTACGTTGTCTAAGAAGTAACGGTCGTGGGTAATCGCCACAACGGTACCTTCGTAGTCATGTAAGAAACGCTCTAACCATGCTACCGATTCTGCATCTAAGTGGTTGGTTGGCTCGTCTAATAAGAGCATGTCTGGTTTTTCGAGTAATAAGCGACAAAGTGCGACACGGCGACGTTCGCCCCCTGATAAATGCTCAATTTTTGCATCCCAATCCGGTAAACGTAATGCATCCGCTGCACGTTCTAACTGGTTATCTAAATTATGTCCATCATGCGCTTGAATAATGGCTTCAAGGTTTGCTTGCTCAGCTGCTAATTTATCGAAATCTGCATCAGGATCAGCATAAAGTGCATAGACTTCGTTTAAACGGGCCAGTGCATTTTTTACTTCAGAAACCGCTTCTTCTACCGCTTCACGCACAGTTTGTTGCGGATCAAGTTTTGGTTCTTGTGGAAGGTAACCAATTTTGATACCCGGTTGTGGACGAGCTTCACCTTCGAACTCTTTATCCACGCCCGCCATAATGCGTAAGAGGGTTGATTTACCCGCACCATTTAAGCCGAGCACCCCGATTTTTGCACCAGGGAAGAAGCTTAAAGAAATATCTTTCAAAATATGACGCTTCGGTGGCACCACTTTGCCGACACGGTGCATCGTATATACAAATTGCGTTGACATAATTTTCTCGATGTTATGAATAAAAGTGCGGTTATTTTACTTGATGTTTAGGGAATAAGCTATTTGAAAGGCAAAAAAAACCACCCATATAGGGTGGTAGGAAAGTAGTTTAGCTATATTTATGATTATTTTATTTAGGAACTTTATGAATATCAAGCAATCACTTGACGAGGCAAATAGTACATAAATTTCACTTATAATGGAAATGCGAATGAATAATTTGTTGATACAAATCAAGAAAATCACAGGATTTTTTATGTTTCGACCGATTTTTATTCGATTTTGATTAGGAACTGCTTGTGATAAAATCTGTCTATTCAATTATTTAGCTACTCTTTTTTCTTGTCTATGTTTAAAAAATTACTCCTTGGTTTATCGCTAATTTCTCCTTTTTCGGTTCTCGCACATCCTCATGCCTTTATTGATATGCAAACCAAACCGTTAGTGAAAGATAATCAATTAATTGGTTTTTCGACCCAATGGTTACTGGATGAAGCCAGTTCTTCAGCCGTATTGTATGACATGATGCAGACGAAAGGTGATAAAGCTGCTAAACAAAAACTCATTGATGAAGTGATGGCGAATGTCGTGAATGAGCATTACTTTAGTTATGTCTTTGATAAAGAAAATCACAAAATTAAATATAAAAAACAGCCTGAAAATTATGGTATGCGTGTTAAAGGGAATGAGGTGGAATATTATTTTGATTTTCTTTTGGCACAACCACAGGCTTTGCAAAATAATGAATTTACTCTGATGACTTATGACAGTACCTATTATGTGGCCATGCGTTATGCTGAAATAGGTAAAAGAGCGGTTGATTTTTCGGCGCTTCCTAAGAATTGCAAAGGTGAAGTGCTCGAGCCTAATGTCGATGAAAAAATTAAATCCTACGCTTCATCATTGGATAAATCGCAAAAAAATGAAGATGATTCTCTTGGTGTATTGTTTGCACAGAAAGTGAAAATTAAATGTGAATAAAAAATGAAGTTAAAACTGACCGCACTTTTTATCGGTTTATTAGCGATTATCTTCGCTTTGTTACCTTGGCTTTTTGTGCAAGTAGCCGATTGGCAAAAAGCCTTTAATCAGCTGATTTCTGAAAATCTGCACCAGATTCAAGCACATTCATCTACTGCAGGATTGTGGTTGATTTTTGCCGCCTTTTCTTATGGTGTATTACATGCATTAGGGCCTGGGCATGGGAAATTTATTATTGCTGGTTATCTTTCTACTCACGAAAGCCAGCTTAAAACCAGCGTACGCTTAAGTTTACTTTCCTCTCTCATGCAAGGTTTTGTCGCAGTTGCAGCAACCTCCATTGTGGTGGTGATACTTAATCTTTCCTCAAAATATTTTAAACTTAGTCAGTTATGGCTGGAGCGTAGCGCACTCATTTTATTATTGTTGTTAGGGCTCTATTGGATGGCTCAAGGTTTGAAAGGCTTAAAGAAAAAACAATCTTTTCGTATTACATCAATCCAATCATTACCGAAACAGATTGGAACAGCTTCACCATTTAGATATGAGCAAGGAAAAGCAAGCCAAGCGCAATGTAGTTGTGGACATCAACATCTACCCAATCATCAACAGCTTAAGCAATCGGGTGATTTAAAATCTCAACTCTTAGTGATTTTAACCATTGGTATGCGACCGTGTAGTGGCGCCATTTTTGTGCTTTTTCTCGCTTATATGCTAGATCTATATCGGTGGGGAATTTTAGCCACGTTTGCCATGTCCCTAGGGACAGGATTAATGCTTTCGCTTTTTGCAGCGTTAGTACGCTATGCGAGAAATGTCGCGACTCGCTTAGGCCATTGGTATGGTTTAGCGGGTTCTAACCAAAAAGGTGAATCCATGATCAAATGTATTGCGGGTGCGATTATGATCTTTTTTGCACTAAGCTTGTTATATGGCACGATGGGAGCTGTAACAGGTGGCGCAGCTTTATTCGGTGGATAAAGAAAAGGGCAGCGTTTGCTGCCCATTTATTTGAAAATAGATTATTCAACCCAAGTGACGATTTCTTTAATTGGTCGACGAGATTTTTTGGTAATGTCTCTCGCACGATAACCAAATGTTGCTGCCACGGATACGCCCCATTCACTTGGATCAAAGAGACCTTCAGCGGCTAAAACTTCATTCATTTTATCATAGTTAAAGCCTTCAATAGGGCAAGAATCTACACCGATAGCGGCAGCACCCGTTAGCATATTCGCTAATGCAATGTAGGTTTGTTTGCTTGTCCAGTCAAATAATGCACGCTCGCTTTCTGCGGTTTTCATTTCAACTTCTTGTAAGCCTTTATATTTTTCCAAGACTTTTTCTAATTGCTCGCCTTGTAAACCTCTACGCACCGCAACATCACGGAAGAAAGGCGTATCATATCGAGCATTTTTCTTCGCAAGAATGATCACTAAATGACTACAATCATCTAATTGATATTGCATGCCCCAGCTAAAAGGTTTGAGCTTATTGCGTAATGCTTTATTTTGAATCACTAAGAATTGCCATGGCTCAGAACCGACTGAGCTTGGTGATAAACGAGCAAATTCTAAAATGGCTGCGAAATCTTCTTGGCTAATTTTTTTATTCGGATCGTAATAACGTGTTGAACAGCGATTTTCGAATACTTGAAGCATTTGTTCGCAGGTAATTTGACTCATGTTTTCTTCCTCTTAACATTATCTAATTTGTAATATTTTGACCGCACTTTAACGCTCTTTCCAATATCCAATCCACTCTTTGAGTAATTGCATATTTTTCGTAATTGCGCCACCTTGCGGAATAAAATGCATCATATTAAGTCCGTAACTGTCGGGCGTAATGCCTTCACCTACACTTGCGGGTAACACATCAAAGCCTTGTTGTTGGAATAATAATTTTGCACGTTGCATATGCCATTCATTAGTGACTAAAATAATTTTTTGAATACCTTCTTTTTCCAATATTTGTTTGGTGAAAAGGGCATTTTCTTTGGTGGTAAGGGCTCTAGGTTCAATCCATTTGGTTGGCACATTAAAGAAGTTTTGAAGTTCTTCTGCGGCGATTTTTGCCTCAATAGCACCTGTTGGACTTGCCCCTGTAATCAATAATGGCAAGTGCGTTTCTTTTTGTAAGAAAGCGGCATAACGTAATCGTTCAAGTTGGATACCTGTTGAAGCTAATGGCGCATAAAGCTCTTTGCTATCACGCAAGCCACCACCAAGTAAAACGATCGCTTGAGCTTGTTGGTAATCTTGCAGTGTTAAATGATCTTCAGTGATGAGACTATCTTTAAGTACTTGTGCAGTGTAAGGGATACTTAAAAGATAGAGCAGTGAGAAGCCAAGTGCGGTCGAAATTCGGCTTAATTTTTTGAAATTGAATTTAGCTAGAGTAAGTGAAAGCCCCCATAAAATTAAAATATTAAATGGGGGAAGAATCATGGCCGTGATGAGCTTTTTTAATTCAAACATGATTTATCCAATTCAACGAAGTTTAAGTTTTGAGTCCATAGTTTTGCATAGCTACTATTTTTTCCATAAGAGTTATCACAAACAACATTTGGTATTTCTAACAAGCAGGAAAAAATATGACCGTGTAAACGAGTAGTAATCACTTTATCATTATCTAAGAATACTCGGGCAACACGTTTTACAATTTTATGAGTATATGTGTACCAAAATTGATGAGAAAGATTTTTCAAACAATCTAAATTAAATTTATTTGCAATTTTATTCATTCTCCAACTAAATGCTAAAACAATGTCGTCTGTCTTGGAGAGAATATCATCCCAATCTTTTACAGTACTGTTGATTGGAATTTGCGTTAAAATATTTTTTTCTACATCACTCGCTTCAATATCTTTACGTAAGAAGTAAAGTTTTTTTCCTGTTTTTCCTTGCTTAGTTTCCATTGTGCCATAAAGCTGATGTGCCATATCGGGTGATAAATAAACATGATCAGAAAATTTTGCAAATAGATTTGCTGTTCTTTCATCGCGAGCCAGTAAATGACAATCACTGTGGTTACGGAAAAGTGCGGCTGATTTTTGTAGATTTTCTTCGTGTTTAAAATAAGCAGTTTGTGGCAACACAATAATGCGATTATTCGGGAAATGCGTCACCATTTCTTCACGGATCTTCTGATGCTGCGGATAAAGATCGCCAAAGTTACCGCCACCATGTAAAAGGATGGTGGTGTTTGGTGTGATTTTTGCTTTGACTTCTTCAAGATCTAAATCGTATTCACAGCGTTTTAAAGTCACGTTAATGTGGTGATCTTTAAAAAATTGCTCAGTTCCGTGATAAATCAGTAAATCGCCTACGTTCAAATGAAGCGGGTAGTCGAAATAAAATACGTCGTTTTTATCTTTGATCAGTTCAACAATAGGATTCAGTTTGTTTTTTAAATCAATAAGGAGTTGATTCATTTTTTTACTCTTTTCTTTAAATAGCTAAACAAGAAATTTTTTTCTGAAGTGTTTAATCCGAAGATTAAAATGACACAGATTAATACCATTTCTAAGATGATGGATTGTCCAATAAATTCCAATAAAGAATAACTGCGGGTGGTATCTGATATATAGATGATACCTAATAGTAGGCCAAATACCACGCCGACATTCACTAAATATGAGACAAATTCTTTTTGGTTAAATTTAATTTTTTTATTAATAAAATATAATCGATAGATTTGTGAGATGACCATCGTACTAAATTTACCCACAAAGGCAAATACTGGATTATAACCTAGTGTGAACAAATAATAAGCTAATGGCACCGTGCAAAGGTCGATTAATGCTACGATGATATTGTATTGTTTTACGGTAGATGTGCCAATGGCTAATGCACTCATCCAAAATGCGCCAGCCATTGCACTGATCAATAAGCAAGCAATAATAGCTTGTACAAGTTGTTCAGTATATTGCGGAAGATGATTGCCTAGCCAAAATGTCAGTAAGGTATGGGTGAAATACAATACAGGCGCAGAGAGAATCGCCATTAAATAAAGTGAATATTTTGAAATACCAAGAATTAATTGGCGATTGCGATCATAATCTTTTGCTGCATAAGACTGAACCAACTGCGGATTAGCTGCCATTTGGAAATTATTCACAAAGCTATAAACGGCACCTTCTACTTGTGTTGCAATCGCAACAGCGGCATTGACTGCTACGCCAAAGAATAAGTTAGATACCATATTCAAGCCTTGGGTCGAACCCACATAAGCAACTTGCCCCATGAGCATCCAACCGGAAAAACTCACCATTTCTTTAGTTTTGCTTAAATCTTTATATAAGCGGAAACGTGCGCCCTCTTTGAAATAATATTTAGTGAATAACACATAAAGAGAGAGCACGATTAAGCTGACTGAAAGCAATAAGCCGCCATAAGTAATCAACTTATCGTAATGTGTGATATGACTTAAAATAAAGACAGAAGTCAGTTTTAAGATGGTCTCACCTAATCCCAACCACGCATAGAATCCCATTTTTTCATGGGCAACAATCATGGCATTGAATGGCACCTTGATGATTTCAACAAGGGCAATAATTAATGCCAATTGGTAAACGATATTTGCAGCTTGTAAGCGTTCAGCGGGGATCACCAATTTGTGATTTAAAAACCATAAACCTACAGTTTCAGCTAACACTAATACGATAAAAATAATGAGTAGGTGATTTAAGATACTAATATTAAAGACTTTATTGACACGTTGAATGTCATTCGAGGCTTTTTCTACGTTAAT
>JAGZRY010000077.1 GCA_018381425.1 Haemophilus parainfluenzae | reverse complement strand
CTAATGGCTCGATCGACACCCGCGCAAAATCCGCGAGGGTTAGCTAAAATTATCTTCATTTTTGACCGCTCTTTTTATCACCTTTAAAGGCATCTAATGCTAATAAACCCGCACCAATACAAATCGCAATATCTGCCACATTAAATACCGGATAATGATGAATACCCCAATAAAAATCAAAGAAATCCACCACAAATCCGTTATAGGCACGATCTACCATATTGGCTAATGCACCACCAATAATCAGTGCATAAGCTGAGTTTTGTAATTTTTGTTCTGCAGAATTCTTTTTCATAAAGTAAGCTAGCATTAAGGAAATACCAATCGCGAGCACGATAAAGAAATACTTCTGCCAACCATCATGATCTGCAAATAAACTGAACGCAGCCCCGGGATTACGCACATAGGTCAGATTAAAAATAGGCAATATATTTAAGCTTTCATAGAGATCAAAGCGTTGCACTACAATATATTTGGTCAGTAAATCAAGGATAAATGCGACCGCACTTATCCAAAGGAATGAAAGTCCTGTTTTATTTTTTGTCATAGGAAATTATCTGTCTTTATAAATGGACGATGATTTTAGCAACTCGAACAACCTTTATAAAGTAAAAGGCATCAAATTATAAAAGGCGAACACATTGGTTCGCCTTTCAATGTTAATTACTTTTTCTTCACTGGTCTTTGCCAACCTTGAATATGACGTTGTGGTACGCGAGTAATCACCAGCTCATCTTTCTCAATATTTTGAGTGATCGTTGAACCAGCCCCAATGGTTGCGCCATCTGCGACGGTAACAGGCGCGACTAACTGCGTATCTGAGCCCACGAATACATTGTTACCAATGATTGTTTTAAATTTATTTGCACCGTCATAGTTACAAGTAATGACACCCGCACCGATGTTACAGTTTTCACCGATTTCAGTATCACCCACATAAGTAAGGTGGTTGACTTTAGAACCTTTACCCACTGTGGATTTTTTAATTTCCACAAAGTTACCCACATGGGTTTCAGCGGCTAATTCAGCACCTGGACGCAAACGAGAGAATGGACCAATCGCCGCTTTCTCACCAATTGTCGCATCTTCTAAAACAGAATAAGGCTTGATCTCAACATCATCACCAATGATCACATTTTTCAATACGCAACCTGCACCGATTTTTACACGGTCACCCAAGCGCACATTGCCTTCCACAATTACATTCACATCAATTTCAACATCTTTACCGTGTTCTAATGTACCACGTAAATCAAAACGCTCTGGGTCAATTAACATCACGCCAGCAAGTAAAAGTTTTTCTGCTTGTTTACGTTGATAGAAACGCTCTAATGCGGCAAGTTGTAAACGGTTATTGGCACCTTCTACTTCCATAAATTCAGAGGCTTGAACGGCAGTAACCTGACAACCATCTTGGTTGGCTAAACCAATCACATCAGTTAAATAAAACTCGCCTTGTGCATTGTTATTTTTCACACGAGAAAGCCAGTTTTTGAAATGCGCACCATCAGCCACTAACACGCCAGTATTCACTTCTTGGATTTTTAATTGCTCTGCGTTGGCATCTTTTTGTTCCACAATCGCCACCACATTGCCATTTTCACGAATAATACGACCATAACCCGTTGGGTTATCTAAATTCACCGTGAGCAATGCAATCCCATTTTCTGGTTTCGCTGCAATGAGTTTTTCCAATGTTTCTTTGGTCACTAATGGCGCATCACCATATAAAATCACAATATTTTCATCGTCTTTGAAGAATGGTGCAGCTTGTTGAACCGCATGGGCTGTACCTAATTGTTCTGCTTGAATGACCCAGTTCACACTTTCATTTGCCAAACGTTCACGCATTAATTCACCACCGTGACCATAAATTAAATGCACGTTTTCTGCACCTAATTGATTCGCCGTATCGATCACATGTTTTACCATCGGTTTACCTGCTACTTTGTGCAAGACTTTTGGTAAATCAGAATACATACGAGTGCCTTTACCGGCTGCTAAAATCACTACGCTTAATGCTTTATTTGTCATAAATTTTTCTCTTCTTTATAAAAAATTTGGGCGTATTCTACCGTAGAATGGAGAATATGATAAGCCATTTAATTTTCATACATTCCTGACAAGACAAGATTGTATAAAAATCTCAAATCCTGTAAACTATCCTCCCGTCTTGATAGCTAATCATCTTTTTCTTTTATTTTTGACCGCACTTTTCAGCATTCTGCACAAATTTGCATAAAAGATGATTGGCTATAATCATTTTTATCCCAACATTTTAGGTCTCTCACTATGGCTACAAATTATATTTTCGTCACAGGCGGTGTGGTTTCATCGTTAGGTAAAGGTATTGCTGCAGCATCATTGGCAGCAATTTTAGAAGCACGTGGCTTAAACGTGACTATTATGAAATTAGACCCTTACATCAACGTGGATCCGGGTACAATGAGCCCAACCCAACACGGCGAAGTGTTCGTGACACAAGACGGGGCGGAAACCGATTTAGACTTAGGTCACTACGAGCGTTTTATTCGTACCAAAATGACCAAACGCAACAACTTCACCACAGGTAAAATTTATTCTGAAGTATTACGCAAAGAGCGTCGTGGTGATTATTTAGGTGCGACAATTCAAGTTATTCCACACATCACCAATGAAATCAAAGATCGCGTGATTGCCGGTGCACAAGGCCATGATGTGGTAATTGTTGAAGTGGGCGGAACCGTGGGCGATATTGAATCACTTCCATTCTTAGAAGCACTTCGTCAACTTGCCGTACAAGTCGGACGTGAGCATACTCTCTTTATGCACTTAACGTTAGTGCCATATATCCCAACAGCAGGCGAAGTGAAAACCAAACCAACACAACATTCTGTAAAAGAATTACTTTCAATTGGTATTCAACCAGATGTGCTTATCTGCCGTTCAGATCGCATGATTCCACCAAACGAGCGTGCAAAAATCGCCTTATTCTGTAACGTACCAGAACGTGCAGTAATTTCATTAAAAGATGTAAATTCAATCTACCAAATTCCGGCATTATTGAAATCACAAGGTTTAGATGAATTTATCTGCCAACGTTTCCACTTAAACTGCCCTGAAGCCGATCTTTCTGAATGGGAACAAGTGCTTTATCAAGAAGCCAACCCTGTGGGCGATGTCACCATTGGTATGGTCGGTAAATACATTGAATTACCTGATGCTTATAAATCAGTGAATGAAGCCTTAAAACACGCAGGTTTGAAAAACCGTTTAAGCGTGCATATCAAATACATTGATTCTCAAGATGTTGAAACCAAAGGCACTGACGTATTAAAAGGCGTAGATGGTATTTTAGTACCTGGCGGCTTTGGCTATCGCGGTGTAGAAGGTAAAATTTTGACAGCAAAATATGCCCGTGAAAACAATATTCCTTACCTCGGTATTTGTTTAGGGATGCAAATTGCGTTAATCGAATACGCGCGCAACGTTGCAGGTCTTGAAAAAGCCAACTCATCTGAATTTGATCGTAACTGTGAGCAACCTGTTGTTGGTTTGATTACAGAATGGCAAGATGCGGAAGGCCACATTGAAACCCGTGACGACAATTCAGATCTCGGTGGCACGATGCGTTTAGGGGCACAACAATGTCATTTAATTGAAGGCTCAAAAGCGCGTGCATTATATGGCAAAGAAACGATTGAAGAACGTCACCGTCACCGTTATGAAGTGAACAATAACCTGCTTCCACAAATTGAAAAAGCTGGGCTTAAAGTGACAGGTTTATCGGCTGATCGTAAATTAGTGGAAATCATCGAAGTACCAAACCACCCATGGTTTGTGGCATGTCAATTCCACCCAGAATTTACGTCAACGCCACGTGATGGTCACCCATTATTTGAAGGCTTTGTCAAAGCAGCCAGAGAAAATCAGTTAAAAACTGAAAAGTAATTTGCTGATAATTCCATAAACAAGTGATCTGTACCCCAAAATCGGGACACCTACTTTGGGTCCAGATCACTTTTTATATATTGTCTATTTATCGAAAATAGCTTCGACGGTTAATTCCTTGTAGTAATAGCCTTTTTCTTGACTAAATTGCATTTCAAGTGAACCTAAATAGATCGCGAAACTTGGCGCATCAATTTTTAGTAAGTCTTTACTGATTAGTTTAAGATCTGATTCCGCCAGTTTTTTCATTGAGTCTAAGTGATGTTGTTGAAACACTTTTTTAATGTGTTGATCCATATTAGTACAATATCTGTTATGATCTTCAACAAAGCAAACTTCTGCTTGTTTTTTGGGCTCATTCTCTTCTTTTTTCAAACTATTATTATCCGCGCGATAAAATTGAGATACGGGCACATGAATCCATTTTTTATACGAACTCACATCAATTGACGACCATTCAAACTCCGCTTCTCTAATCGGACTATTTTGCATAGCCATTATTTCTCTATCATTGATACGGAAAGAATGATCATAAACATCCAATGAAATCAGTTCATTCGATTTTTCACCATATTTTTGTACAAAGGCTTTTTGTTTCTCTTCATAATTCAATCCTTTGTAAGGAGCAGAGTCAAAATGATAGACTAAATAATCAGATACATCATCTAATTCATTCCAATCTTGAAGTTCGTTTTCTGGCATATCTTCTAAACGACTTAAAAAATCTACATCATCACGAATTTTGCCTGAATTATCGGATAAATTTAGTTTTGTTAATAACTGTTCAAAACGTTCCGTTTGGCTTTGATAAGCGATTTCTTTCGGTTTCACCACCCAAGTCATGGCAAAAATAGCTATCATTACAACGACAGAAATCAAACGATATTGGCGAATTTTAGGGATAATTAAAATGGCATAAGCAATCGTAATCGCCGAGGCTAATGCCACTAAATAAATCCGTTGCTCAGTCCAAGCATAGGCACTAATTCGACGATCAATGGCCAACCATAACAATACAATTGGCACAATGGAAAGGTATGGGAAAAACTTAAAGAAACTGTCCCAATTTGCTTTAACACTAATACTACGTAAAGCGTAAACACCTAAGCCTCCAACTAAGTAAGGCAACGCAATATTCGACACCATACCTTTTGGCAAAGCCCCTGCTAAGATAATTTTGCCAACGTAAGCATAAAGTAGTGCAGTAAAAATCATCAAGGCGGGCGCTAAGATAAAATTCACTAAAATTTCAAAACCACGATTTAGCGTCATCTCTGTATTTTCTTGGCGCTGTTGAAAGACCAAAAAGAACAAAGGAAGGCAAAATGCAGTAATGGAGGAATAAAGATGCTTTTGAAACCATTCACTAAAATCAATGTTAAATAATGTACTGATTGAAGCCAAAATTGCAGCTACCAAACCAGAAACTAGCCCCCAACCAGCAATAGATGAAGTGATGTAATATAGAGTCATAAAATTACGATAAGTAAAGGCTTTATTGTTTCTGACAAATGGAAAGCCGAATAATATCAATAACACAATAAATTGAGCGCCCCAAAACTTAGGGCTATAGCCATAAAAATCAGCATTATCATTCACTTGCCAAATGGTGAAAACAGCAATGAGAGGCACAATCCATGAAAAACGATACCAAGAATATGGGCGAGATAAATAAATAAAGGCAAACAGCATCGGCTCAAATAGCCAATAAGCTAAATGATCTTTTCCTGAGTTCATATCGACAAACCAAATTCCAATTGCAAATGCACTAATTAGAAAAATTTCAATCGGATGTGTAGACACTGCATTTTTTATCTGCACTTTAGTCTTTTCGAAAAATATTGAAACAGACATAATCATTCCTTTTTTATTCTATAAAGTCTTAATTAACACTTAATAATTCATACTAAAACAGTATGGGATTTACTGAAACTTTAACGAACTTTTATGGATAAATCCACTAAAATTAAATAGATATTGGATAAAAAGAGATAAAAACTTACCGCACTTTATTGAAAAACAAGATGCAGATCAAAGTGCGGTCATTTTTCCAAGACAAATTTCTAAATTTGCTTTATTATATTGCCACTTTAGGTTCGCCTAACTAATTTTAATTAACTTTAAACAGAGGAAAACAAAATGGCAAAAATCGTTAAAGTCATTGGTCGTGAAATCATCGACTCTCGTGGTAACCCAACTGTAGAAGCTGAAGTTCATCTTGAAGGTGGTTTCGTTGGTTTAGCAGCTGCTCCATCAGGTGCATCTACTGGTTCTCGTGAAGCATTAGAATTACGTGACGGCGACAAATCTCGTTTCTTAGGTAAAGGTGTATTAAAAGCGGTCGCGGCTGTAAACGGTCCTATCGCTGATGCATTAGTGGGTAAAGAAGCGTCTAACCAAGCTGAAATCGATCAAATCATGATCGATTTAGACGGTACTGAAAACAAATCTAACTTCGGTGCAAACGCAATCTTAGCGGTATCTTTAGCAACAGCGAAAGCCGCTGCAGCATCTAAAGGTTTACCACTTTATGCTTACATTGCAGAACTTAACGGCACCCCAGGCGTTTACTCTATGCCATTACCAATGATGAACATCATCAATGGTGGTGAACACGCAGACAACAACGTCGATATCCAAGAATTCATGATTCAACCAGTTGGTGCGAAAACGTTACGTGAAGCACTTCGTATCGGTGCTGAAGTATTCCACAACTTGGCGAAAGTATTAAAATCTAAAGGCATGAGCACGGCTGTAGGTGATGAAGGTGGTTTCGCACCTAACCTAGCATCTAACGCTGACGCTTTAGCATGTATCAAAGAAGCAGTTGAAAAAGCAGGTTATGTATTAGGTAAAGACGTTACTTTAGCAATGGACTGTGCATCTTCTGAGTTCTACAACAAAGAAACTGGCAAATACGAAATGAAAGGCGAAGGCCGTTCATTCACTTCTCAAGAGTTCACTCACTATCTTGAAGAGTTAACTAAACAATACCCAATCGTGTCTATCGAAGATGGTCAAGATGAATCTGACTGGGAAGGTTTTGCATACCAAACTAAAGTGTTAGGCGACCGCGTTCAATTAGTGGGCGACGACTTATTCGTAACTAACACCAAAATCTTAAAAGAAGGTATCGAAAAAGGTATCGCAAACTCTATCTTAATCAAATTCAACCAAATCGGTTCTTTAACTGAAACTTTAGCAGCAATCAAAATGGCTAAAGATGCAGGTTACACCGCTGTAATCTCTCACCGTTCAGGTGAAACCGAAGATGCGACTATCGCTGATTTAGC
>JAGZRY010000076.1 GCA_018381425.1 Haemophilus parainfluenzae | reverse complement strand
TGAACCGACCGCACTTTACAATGCACCTAAATCAGCCAAAGAATTCCAACAACAAATTAAGAAATTGGAACAACAAATGTATAAATTTGCTCAAGATCTCGAATTTGAAAAAGCCTCTGCAGTACGCGATCAACTTCATCAATTGAGAGAGCAGTTTATGGTATCTGAATAATATTAATGAAGTAGGTAGAAGTTATTTATAATAAATAGCGCTAGATTATTTTGTAGCAGGATGACTTATATCATTGATTAGATTTTTATACTTCCATCAAAGTTAGTGTCAAAACCATCAGTATATTTATCTAAACTTATTTCAAGTTTATTTTGGATTTCTCTAATCCAAAAAACGAAATTGAAGAAAATATGAGCGTTTTCAATATTCACCTCAAATATACCGTTGTCTTGATGCGAAATCTGTAATTGTTCTAATATAGAAATAAACTTATCTATGTTAGATCTTATGTCATCTATGTCGGCTTTTCTAAGTTCATTAATAAAATAAATTTCATCATTTATATTAATGATTGTAGGATAGTCTATTAACTCTTTATGCAGTAACTCTATCAACATATATTTTTTAGTCATGAGGTTGTAATCTGGCTAGTGTATTCATCATACCAAAATCAACCGCACTTTTACCTTCTTAAATTTAAAAATTAAAACAAATTCTTGATTTACCATTGACTTTTTGACCTATAGCCCTTACTTTACGGATTGATGTTTCATCAACTTTATTCTTTGTAAAATAAGGAGCTTTTATGCAATCTCGCATTGTTGTTAATTCACAGGAAGAATCGCTACTTAGCACACACAAAGTGTTACGTAATACCTATTTCTTATTGGGATTAACAATGGCATTTTCAGCAGTTGTTGCTTATATCTCTATGAGCTTAAACTTGCCTTATCCAAATCTTATTGTGTTACTTGTGGGTTTCTACGGTTTACTTTTTGTGACAAACCGTTTAGCAAATAGTGCGTGGGGAATCTTGGCTGCATTTGCGTTCACTGGATTTATGGGCTATACCATTGGGCCAATTTTAAACATGTATGTGGCGAGAGGAATGGAAGATTTAATTATGCTTGCATTCGCAGGTACAGCAATCGTCTTCTTTGCTTGTTCAGCTTATGTGCTCACTACGAAGAAAGATATGTCTTTCCTTTCTACCGCAATTTTCTCATTATTTATCGTGTTATTGTTAGGGATTGTGGCAAGCTTCTTCTTCCAAATTCCTGCACTAGCGGTCGGGATCAGTGCATTGTTTGTGGTGTTCTCAACGATGACAATCCTTTATGAAACCAGCAATATTATTCACGGTGGTGAAACAAACTATATTCGTGCAACTGTGAATATTTATGTATCAATTTACAACTTGTTCATTAGCTTATTAAGATTACTTTCTATCTTCTCAAGCGATGACTAGTCAGTATTAAATTTAAAGACGCTCCTTATTAGGGGCGTTTTTTGTTTTGAACTAATTTTCTGAAGAGAAGTCTTAGCATACAGGTTTGCTCGTGGAACCTATCAATAATAAAACAGGAGTTTTTATGAAATCTTTAAAATCATTTTTAACATTAACATCACTCGCATTAGCGGTATCAGGTTCTGCATTGGCAACGAATATTGCCGTATTGCCAACAAAAGAAGATGTTGTAACAAATTCAAAATCAATGGTTGAAAGCACAAAAGCTGATATGAAAAATGCAGCAAATGATAAGCTTAAATCAATGACAGATAGTGCAAGTTCAACAAAATCAACTGCATTAGATAAAGTAAAAGAGGTTAAAGAAAAAGCGACTTCTGCAAAAGATGCGGTAAAAGAGAAAGCATCAGCGCTAAAAGAAAAAGCAACTGATGCAAAAACAAAAGCAGCAGATAAAGTAAAAGAAGCAAAAGAAAAGGCGGCTTCAACAAAAGAGTCAGCTAAAGAGAAAGTGGCTTCTTCTGCAAAAGTAAATATCAATAAAGCGGATGCAGAAACCTTACAAAAACTTTCTGGTATCGGTGAGAAAAAAGCACAAGCGATTATTGATTATCGTAACAAAGTGGGCAAAATCAAAAGTGCTGCCGAACTTTCAAATATTGATAGTATCGGTGAAGCCACAATTGAAAAAATCACACCATTCTTAAGTTTCTAAGAAAACATAGATAAAACAGACCGCACTTTCTGTGCGGTTTTTTTATTGAAGTAGATCACAAAATTGTAACAAAGTGTGATTTGGAGGATTATTTCTTTTTACATCCTATGTATAATGTACAGATAACATCATGTAATACAAGGGGTAGATATGCAGCATTATAATGCCTTTGATGAATGGTTGGCTTCAACTGCTTTAGGTGGGGCGAATCAATCGTATATTGAAGAGTTATACGAAAGTTATTTAGAAGATCCATCTTCAGTCGATGAAAGTTGGCGAGCTACATTTGATGCATTGCCGAAAACAACCGCAGTAGAGCAACCACATTCACCAGTCCGTGATTATTTCCGTCGCTTAGCGAGAGAAAATATAACAGAAGCCGTGACGGTTATCGATCCAGAAGCCAGTGCAAAATTAGTTAAAGTCCTCCAATTTATCAATGCTTATCGCTTCCGTGGTCATTTAGAAGCAAAACTTGACCCAATCAATTATTATCGTTGGAAAGTCTCCACCGTCCCTGAGTTGGATTACCGTTATTATGGTTTTACCGAACAGGATCTCAATGAAACCTTCAATATTAATCACTATGTCTATCATCGCGATAACATCAAATTAGGTGATTTAGCTGAAATGCTGAAAGAGACCTATTGTGGCTCAATTGGTCTTGAGTTTATGCATGTTCAGGATATGGAGCAAAAAAGTTGGCTACAAAGCAAATTAGAAAGCCAATTAAATAAACCGCTCTTTACCAAAGAAGAAAAAATTAATTTATTAAGCGAATTGACCGCTGCAGATGGCTTAGAACGTTATCTCGGTGCAAAATTCCCAGGGGCAAAACGTTTCTCTTTAGAGGGAAGTGATGCCTTTATTCCATTGATGAAAGAAATTATTCGCCATGCGAGCAAACAAGGCGTAAAAGATGTGATGTTTGGTATGGCACACCGTGGTCGTTTAAACATGTTAGTAAACGTGCTCGGTAAGAAACCAGAAGATCTTTTCGACGAGTTTGCGGGTAAACATTCAGGCGAGCGTACAGGTGATGTGAAATACCACCAAGGTTTCTCTTCTGACTTCGCAGTCGGTGAGCGTCGTGTGCATTTAACCCTTGCATTTAACCCGTCGCACTTAGAAATTGTTAGCCCAGTGGTTATTGGTGCGGTACGTTCTCGTCAAACGAAAAAGAATGATACAGAGCGTAATCAAGTATTAGCGGTTACCGTTCATGGGGATTCCGCAGTAGCGGGACAAGGTGTCGTACAAGAAACCTTAAATATGTCCAATGCACGTGGTTATACCGTTGGTGGAACAATCCGTATTGTGATCAATAACCAAATTGGTTTCACCACCTCTAACCCAAATGACACCCGCTCAACAGAATATTGTACTGATATCGCGAAAATGATTCAGGCACCGATTATTCATGTGAATGGTGATGATCCAGAAGCGGTTGCTTTTGCCGCGAGAATGGCGGTGGAATATCGCAATTTATTCAAACGCGATATCTTCATTGATCTGATTTCTTATCGTCGTCATGGTCATAATGAGGCTGATGAACCATTAGCCACTCAACCAATGATGTATAGCATCATTAAAAAACATCCAACGCCACGTAAAGTCTATGCAGATCGTTTAATTGCTGAAGGGGTGATTACCGAAGAAGAAGCCATTGAAATGATGAATCTCTATCGTGATGCCTTAGATAATGGTGATCGCGTAGTGAAAGAATGGCGAGAAATGGATACCGCCCAAATGGATTGGTTGCAATATCTTAACTATGACTGGACATCCCCTTACGAAAGTAAATTCCCGCAAGAGCGTTTCCAAACTTTAGCGGAGCGTGTCAGTGAATATCCAGAAAGCTTGCGTGCGCATTCTCGTGTCGAAAAAATCTATGCAGATCGCCGTGAAATGGCAAAAGGTGAGAAATTGTTCGATTGGGGTATGGCGGAAACTATGGCATACGCAACCTTATTAGATGAAGGCGCTAATGTTCGTTTATCGGGTGAAGATGCGGGACGTGGTACGTTCTTCCATCGACATGCGGTTGTGCACAATCAAAATGACGGTACAGGTTATGTGCCATTAACACATTTACATGCCAACCAAGGTCGTTTTGAGGTGTGGGATTCAGTCTTATCCGAAGAAGCCGTATTGGCTTTTGAATATGGATATGCGACGACAGATCCAAAAACATTAACCATTTGGGAAGCACAATTTGGTGACTTCGCAAATGGTGCACAAATAGTGATTGACCAATTTATTAGTTCTGGCGAACAAAAATGGGGCAGAATGTGTGGTTTAGTGATGTTATTACCACATGGTTATGAAGGCCAAGGTCCAGAGCACTCATCAGCTCGTTTAGAACGTTATTTACAACTTTGTGCAGAACAGAATATGCAAGTGTGTATCCCATCTACACCAGCACAGGTTTACCACATGTTACGTCGTCAAGCGATCCGTAAAATGCGTCGTCCATTAATTGGTATTTCACCAAAATCTTTATTACGTCATCCACTTGCCGTGTCAAGTTTAGATGAATTAGTAAATGGCACATTCCAAACAGTCATTGGTGAAATTGATAACATCGATCCGAAACAAGTTAAACGCGTAGTCCTATGCTCAGGTAAAGTGTATTACGATCTCTTGGAACAACGTCGAGCGAATAACCAAACAGATGTGGCGATTATTCGTATTGAGCAGCTTTATCCGTATCCACATGAAGATGTGAAGAAAGCCCTAGAGCCTTATTCTCATGTGACAGATTTTGTGTGGTGTCAAGAAGAGCCATTAAACCAAGGGGCTTGGTATTGCAGTAAACATAACTTTGACAGCTCAATTCCTGAGCATGTGAAGTTAAAATACGCAGGACGTCCAGCCTCAGCTTCACCAGCGGTAGGTTACATGTCTTTACACACCAAACAGCAAAAACAATTGGTAGAAGATGCACTGACACTGTAAAAGTGCGGTCAAAATTTTAGTAATTTAAAAAAAAGAATAATTTAAAGGAAAATAAAATGACAATCGAAATTCTTGTTCCAGATTTACCAGAATCCGTTGCGGATGCAACTGTTGCAACATGGCATAAAAAAGTCGGTGATACCGTAAAACGTGACGAAGTTTTAGTGGAAATCGAAACAGATAAAGTGGTACTTGAAGTGCCGGCATTAAGCGATGGTGTGGTGGTTGAAATTCTTCAAGAAGAAGGGGCAACGGTAGTAAGTAAACAGCTTTTAGGTAAACTTTCAACCCAACAGGCGGGCGATATTTCAACTGAAACGGTGAAAGACAATGAGCCAACACCAGCCGATCGTCAAAGAGCAGCCATTGAAAATAGCCATAATAATTCAGCGGATCAAGGTCCAGCTATTCGTCGTTTATTAGCTGAACACGATTTAGATGCAGAGAAAATTCAAGGCTCTGGTGTGGGAGGCCGTATTACCCGTGAAGATATTGCTCGCGAAGTAGCAAGACGTGATGCTCAAAAAGCGAAACAAGATGTAGCGACAGAGCAGAATACCATTAGCACCGTGGCATATAGCTCTCGTTCAGAAAAACGCGTACCAATGACCCGTTTACGTAAACGTATTGCGGAACGTTTATTGGAAGCGAAAAATACCACTGCAATGCTCACTACATTCAATGAAGTGGATATGCAGCCGATTATGAAATTACGTAAAACATACGGTGAGAAATTTGAGAAACAACATGGTGTGCGTTTAGGCTTTATGTCTTTCTACATTAAAGCCGTAGTTGAAGCGTTAAAACGTTATCCTGAGGTGAATGCTTCAATTGACGGTGATGACATTGTGTATCACAACTATTTTGATATTAGCATTGCCGTTTCAACGCCGCGTGGTTTGGTAACACCTGTATTACGCAACTGCGATAAACTGAGCATGGCAGATATTGAGAAACAAATTAAAGCACTAGCAGAAAAAGGCCGCGATGGTAAATTAACCGTTGAAGATTTAACAGGTGGTAACTTCACGATTACTAATGGCGGTGTATTTGGTTCTTTAATGTCTACACCAATTATCAATCCACCGCAAAGTGCAATTTTAGGCATGCATGCCATCAAAGATCGCCCGGTTGCGGTAGATGGCCAAGTGGTGATTCGTCCGATGATGTATTTAGCCTTATCTTATGACCACCGCTTAATTGATGGTCGTGAATCAGTCGGTTTCTTAGTGGCGATTAAAGACTTATTAGAAGACCCAACTCGTTTATTATTAGAAATCTAAGCACATAGGCTTTTTCTCTTTTCAGGGAAAAAGCCTTTTTTACATTGATGTGAATAAAAGGGCGGGAACAATGCCCGCCTTTCTATAGTTAAAATCCGATCTTTATTTAGCTATTTTGCGTACTAAGATTGCTAAGATAAAGGTAATGATGATAACAGGGAAAGTCAGACCTAAATCGGTTTCCCAACCTTTTGTCATGAGGAAACGATAGAGTACGAAGCCGACAAACCAAACGCCGAGTCCGATACTATCAACAGATTTTTTAACATCATGCTGTTTAAGCACAAAGAAATCAGCGATAAGCACAGCGATCATTGGCGCGAATACTGAACCAATAAAGAACAAGAAATGTTCGTATTCTGTCACTGGTAAGGTTGAGGCTAATATAATGCCTACAATCACGGTAAGTACGGAGACTGGCGTGACTTTTAATTGAGGGAAAATGTTGTTTAAACTCATGCCGGTGGAATAGGCGGGAAGTGCAGTGTTAATCATGGTAGAGGCGATGACAATTAATACACCAATAACACTTACACCAGCAAGGGAAAGAATTTGTGAGATTTCAGATTTACCGGTCACTAATGCTGCACCTAAGCCGAGAGCATACATCCAGCAGCTGGTCGCGGTATAAGTTAGCGTTGAAAGTGCTGTCGTTTTAAATGGTGTTTCGCTGTTCTTCGTGTGGTCAGATACTACTGGTAACCAAGAAAGTGGCATGATGGCAGCAATTTCTACAGCAGTACCAAATTTAATATTTTGTGCAACATCCATGGTAATAAATGGCTTATTAGCTACTTGAATACTTAGCCACAGCATCAGTAAAAACATGGTGACAAGTGAAATACTTTTAAA
>JAGZRY010000075.1 GCA_018381425.1 Haemophilus parainfluenzae | reverse complement strand
TGGAGGCGGCGGTAACGCAGTTAACCACATGGTTGCTAACATGGTGCAACAAGAATTCAATGGTAATTTCTTGGGCGAAAGTGCAATTGATAGCGAAGAGCACGGTAAAATCGTATTCTATGCGGTGAATACCGATGCGCAAGCATTACGCAAAAGCCAAGTTCAACAAACTGTACAAATTGGTGGGGCAACAACGAAAGGTCTTGGTGCAGGGGCAAACCCAAATGTAGGTCGTAAAGCGGCTGAAGATGACCAAGAAGAAATCCGTAAAATGCTTGAAGGGGCAGACATGGTCTTTATCGCAGCTGGTATGGGTGGTGGTACAGGTACTGGTGCCGCACCGATCGTCGCTAAAGTTGCGAAAGAATTAGGCATTTTAACTGTTGCTGTTGTTACTAAGCCATTTAGCTTTGAAGGCAAAAAACGTATGCAATTTGCTGAATTAGGGATTAAAGATCTTTCACAATACGTGGATTCAATGATCATTATTCCTAACCAACAAATCCAAAAAGTTCTCCCAAAAAATGCAACGTTAATTGATGCTTTTGCTGCTGCCAATGATGTATTACGTAACTCTGTTATGGGCATCTCAGATATGATTACGTCTCCAGGTTTAATCAACGTGGACTTCGCAGACGTAAGAACCGTTATGTCAGAAATGGGCCAAGCAATGATTGGTTTCGGTTCAGCTCAAAGTGAACCAGGTGCGGGCCGTGCAGAAGAAGCAGCACGTCTTGCAATAAAAAATGATTTATTAGAGAAAGTCGATCTTTCTAATGCTAAAGGTATCCTTGTTAATATTACCTCAGGTATGGATCTCGGCTTTGACGAATTTAACGTGGTGGGTGACACAGTAGGTAGCTTTGCATCAGAAGATGCGACTATCGTTGTGGGTACCAGTTTAGTCCCTGAAATGAGTAATGAAATTCGTGTGACGATCGTTGCAACAGGTTTAGGTGATGTTGTTGCAGCTGAGCCAGTAGTGATTGCTCGTCCTCAAGCCGCAGTACAACAAGCGCCAGTTCAACAACCAGTAGCGCAAGAAACAATTCAGCCACAGCCGCCAGTTGGTTTACATGGTTTAGATGCATTAAGACATAATCCACAACCAGAACCAGTACAGGAACAAAATCCACAATACGGTAACTTAAATAAACCGCTTGATCCAAGTCGTTTAGAACAGTTAAGAAACAATCCTAATTTCTTCAATCCGGCATCATTTGGTCGTGATGAGAAATAAGAGTAGAAGTAATCTTGTTGTGAAGCAATAAGGTAAAAGAGATGATTAAACAAAGAACATTAAAACAAAGCATTAAAGTCACAGGTGTAGGCTTACATAGCGGTAAAAAAGTAACATTAACGTTGCGCCCGGCTATGCCGAATACTGGCGTGATTTATTGCCGTACCGATCTTAATCCTCCGGTGACTTTCCCTGCGAATGCGGATTCAGTGCGCGATACAATGCTTTGTACTGCACTGGTGAATGAACAAGGTGTGCGTGTTTCAACCGTAGAACACTTAAACGCAGCATTAGCAGGTTTAGGTATCGATAATATCATTATCGAAGTTGATGCACCTGAAATTCCAATCATGGACGGTAGTGCAAGCCCATTCATTTATTTGCTTTTAGACGCAGGTATTGAAGAACAAAATGCACCGAAGAAATTTATTCGTATTAAGAAAAATGTACGAGTAGAAGACGGTGATAAATGGGCAGAATTCAAACCTTATAATGGTTTCCGTTTAGATTTCACAATCGACTTTGATCATCCTGCGATTAGTAAAAATGTACGCAATTACGTGATGGATTTCTCAGCACAGGCATTCGTACATCAAATTAGTCGTGCAAGAACCTTTGGTTTCATGAAAGATATTGAGTATCTTCAATCTCAAGGTCTTGCGCTAGGTGGTAGCTTAGATAATGCCATCGTATTAGATGATTACCGTATCTTAAATGAAGATGGATTACGTTTCAGAGATGAATTAGTTCGTCATAAGATGCTTGATGCGATTGGCGATCTTTATATGTGTGGCTATAACATCATCGGTGATTTCAAAGCTTATAAATCTGGTCACGGTTTAAATAATAAGTTACTCCGTGCTGTACTTGCCGATCAGGAAGCGTGGGAATTTGTTACCTTTGAAGATAAGAAACAAGTTCCACAAGGTTATGTTGCGCCTGCACAGGTACTCATCTAAGAATGTTTTGTTGAAAAGCTATACTTCTTTCGGGAGTATAGCTTTTTTATTTCCCATCTTGCTCGGTTATTTTTGTTTTCTGTGAAGGTAAAGAGCGGTCAAAAATAGAGGTGTTTTTTATTATGAAAAAATTATTTACCGTGCTTCCTCTTGTGTTAGCAACTTCTGCAGCAATGGCATATGAACAAGATAAAACCTATCAATTTACCATATTGCACACCAATGATACGCACGGACATTTTTGGTCGAATGCAAAAGGTGAATATGGCTTTCCTGCACACAAAACAATTGTTAATCGCGTAAAAGCTGAAGTCGAGCAAAAAGGTGGTTCACTCGTTTTATTAAATGCAGGTGATTTTAATACTGGTGTACCTGAGTCAGATATGCAAACGGCAGAACCTGACATTAAAGCAATGAATGCGATGGGCTATGAAGCAACCGTATTAGGTAATCATGAGTTCGATAATCCATTACAAGTACTGGATATGCAAGAAAAATGGGCGAATTTCCCATTCTTATCAGCAAACGTGATTAATACGAAAATAGGTAAAACCTTAGTTAAGCCTTATACCATTTTAAATAAACAAGATCTTAAAATTGCCGTGGTCGGTTTAACCACAGAAGATACTGCAAAATTAGGTAACCCAGAATACCTTCACAATGTGAAATTTGAAGATCCAACAACGGTAGCAAAAGCCACATTAAAGGAGCTAAATGAAAAAGTTAAGCCGGATGTAAAAATCGCTTTAACACATATGGGCTATTATTATGATGCGAAACATGGTTCAAATGCGCCAGGTGATGTGAGTCTTGCGCGTAATTTAGATAAAGGCGCATTCGATATGATTATCGGTGGTCACAGCCATGATCCGATTTGTGTGGATGATAAAGGGGTATGGATTAAAGATTATCAACCAACTCAGCCATGTAAACCAGATTTCCAAAATGGTACTTGGATTATGCAAGCATTTGAATGGGGTAAATATGTTGGTCGAGCTGACTTTGAGTTCAAAAATGGTGAGTTAAAATTAGTGAATTATCAATTAATTCCAGTGAACTTGAAGAAAAAAGTGAAAAAAGAAGATGGCAAAACAGAATATGTGAACTATGCCGAAGAGATTCCACAAGATCCGGAAATGGAAAAACTTTTAAAGTCTTACCAAGATAAAGGTGATGCTTTATTAAGCCAAAAAGTGGGGAAATTAAATGGTAAGTTAGAAGGTGATCGTACCATTATTCGTTTTGAACAAACTAACCTTGGTCACTTAATTGCAGAAGCGCAACGTCAAAAAGCGAAAGCAGACATTGGTATCATGAACTCAGGTGGTATTCGTGATTCTATCCAAGAAGGTGATGTAACCTATAAAGATATTTTAAAAATCCATCCATTTGGTAATATTGTGAGCTATTTTGAATTAACCGGTAAAGAATTATTGGATTATTTAAATGTAGTCGCATTGAAAGAAGTGGATTCTGGTGCCTATGCACAATATTCAGGTATCAGCATGACAGTAAATCGTGTGGATAAGAAAGTTGAAAATGTGAAAATTCAAGGTAAACCATTGGATTTAAATAAAACTTACCGTATTTCTGTCCCAAGCTATAATGCAGCTGGTGGAGATGGTTATCCGGTTATGACCAAAAATCCAACTTTCGTTAACACAGGTTTTATTGATGCGGATGTTTTAAAAGAATTTTTTGAGAAAAATTCACCTATTAGTGCTGAAAAATATATCCCTCATAATGAAGTAACCTTTAAATAAGGAATGAAATGGCATTAGATTTATCAGAAATTCGTCAGCAAATTACGCAAATTGATCGCAGCTTGTTAAAGCTGCTTTCAGAGCGTCATCGCCTGGCGTATGATGTAGTAAGAAGCAAAGAAGTGACGCAAAAAGCGTTGCGCGATTTAGAGCGCGAGCAGCAACTGTTGCAAGAGCTTATTCAATTTTCTGAAAGTCAAAATTATCAGCTTGAACCGCAATATATTACCGCAGTCTTCCAAAAGATCATTGAAGATTCTGTGCTCACACAGCAAGTGTATTTGCAGAAAAAACTCAATGAGCAACGAGAAGAAACGTTACATATCGCTTTCTTAGGCAAGCGTGGTTCTTACTCTAATTTGGCTGCACGTAATTATGCGGCTCGCTATCATCAACAATTTGCTGAAATCAGTTGCGATTCCTTTGCTCAAATTTTTGAAAAAGTTGAAAGCGGAGAAGCTGATTATGGCGTACTTCCTTTAGAAAATACCACATCAGGCGCAATTAATGAAGTTTATGATTTGCTTCAACATACCAACTTATCTTTGGTAGGCGAGTTGGCTTACCCTATCAAGCACTGTGTTTTAGTGAATGAGCAGGATGATTTAAGCAAAATTGATACACTTTATAGCCATCCACAGGTGATCCAGCAGTGTAGTCAATTTATTCAAAGTCTTGAGCGTGTGCATATCGAGTACTGCGAAAGTAGCTCTCATGCAATGCAGCTTGTATCAAGCTTGAATAAACCGAATATTGCGGCACTGGGTAATGAAGATGGCGGCAAGCTTTACGGCTTACATGTGTTAAAACATAATATTGCGAATCAAGAAAACAATATTACTCGTTTTATTGTGGTAGCCAAACAAGCTCGAGAAGTTTCACCGCAAATTCACACAAAAACTTTATTGTTGATGACAACATCGCAACAAGCGGGTTCTTTGGTGGATGCTTTACTTGTGTTTAAAAAGCACGGTATTAATATGACCAAGCTTGAATCTCGTCCTATTTATGGCAAGCCTTGGGAAGAGATGTTCTATTTGGAAATTGAGGGAAATATTCATCATCCTGATACCCAAATTGCCTTGGAAGAGCTTAAGCAATTCAGTAATTATCTGAAGGTACTTGGTTGTTATCCAAGTGAAATAGTGAAGCCTGCGAAGGTATAACGAAAATAAAAAAAGAGCGGTCGATTTTAAACAACGTTAAAATCGACCGCTCTTTTTATTGAGAATTCTTAAGCTTTTTTCAAGAACTCTGATTTCAACATGATTTTGCCACAATCAACGTTGTGATCACCGTTTACTAGACGGATGTTTTTGAATTTCGTGCCTTTCTTTAATACTTCCGATGAACCTTTTAATTTCAAATCTTTAATTAAAAGCACATCATCACCATCAGCTAACAAGTTACCGTTGCTGTCTTTAACAATCAGTTGATCTTCATCGGTTTCAACTGTTTCGTTACCATTCCACTCATTGCCACAATCAGGGCAAACAAAATTCACAGAATCATGATAAACATATTCGCCTTTACATTTGGGGCAAGCTGGCATTTGATCCATTTCTTTTTCCTTCTTTATCTGATTTAAGCAAAGTATAATGCGCACGGAGTATAACAAAAAAGTGACTATTCGCCAAAAAATGGGCAATTTCACGGAATTTATGAGGTATTTATGAAAAAAATTATGCTTTTGAGTGCAGTGATGGGAAGTTTAATTTCACTCAATGCATTCGCACACAATATTCAACCTAATCAACTTTTAGCTAATGTAACGGTTTCGGATAAGGGCGAAATCACTTTAAATGGTAATGATGTGGCGTATAAATCATGGAGCTCATCAGGCAACCACACAATTTCTTCAGCCTTTTTCGCCACCCGTTGCATTGGCGCGAGGGCTTTTAATCGTTCTTCAGGGGTATCCGCCTTTTCATAATCCAACACCCATTGATTCAAAGTGCGGTCAGATAAAGTGCGATTTTTTCCTTTCTTGTTATTGGCGGTTTCAACCAATCTCATCAAGTCAGAAGAAATGCCACCATGTTTGATTTGTTCACAAAAAAACTTAATCGCCTTGTAACGAGGTTGGGCTTGTTCAAGCTGTGCCACTTGAGCAACTAACGCCATTCTTGCTCCAGCTACTTCACGTTGTTTTTCCGTTAAAGTTTTTAATTCCACCTGACGGAGATCGGCGGGAAGAGATTTGGGTTTGGCTTTAATGATAGAAACTACAAATTTAGTGCGAATCTCAGTTTGAATTTCTTGCGGTAAAGATGCCAAGGCATATTCTTTTCCACCACCTTTTCCAACTCTTTTTCTACTTTGCCAGTTATTTTTTCTTGCTTGATAATTAATTCCTTGCACTGAATTAGGTAAACAAGCTAAACTAAAACTTAATAATTCAATTGCTGAATAGTGTGTTTTCAAGTTGCTTTCTCTCATAAGAACCTCAAAACTATCTATTTGCATATTTTTTATGGTTTCGTTGTGCATAACGACTAGCCCAAATTTCTTCTGGGGGTACGCCAATTGCTTCAGCAATCAAACGTTCTCCTTTTAACCACGGTCTATCTAATGCATTTTTTAATGTGTCAGCATTTGAATAGCCGTTTTGTAAAGATAGTTGGCGCAATGACCAACCTTTTTTCGCTAAAGCCGCTTTAATATCTTCACGATGCCAATCTAAAGCGGATTTTTTAGCCTCGTTTATTGCTCTCATCAGATAACCTCCTTCGTTAATCTGAAAAGAATAATAAACCTGTTTAAACTCTCTTTCAACTTGAAAACAATCTTTTTCAAGTTGTTTGCTTATATTTTAAACACTCTTTTTGACTTCTTTTAACTATCTTGTTGATTTGATTGAGATTGTTTTAAGGTTGAAAAAGAGATTAAAAAAACATAGGATTTTTCAAGTTATGGTTGAGAAGTTGAAAAAGATCTCTTTGATTGGAGATCGTATAAAAGAACGTAGAAACGAGCTTAGTTTGGCAAGACCAGATGTTTGCAAGGAATTAGGTATCGCAGTTTCTACTTTGCAAATGTGGGAGCAGAATGAAAGAGAACCAAATGCCTCAAAGATTATTGAGTTAGCGAGAGTCCTTGATATGTCTGCTAATTATTTATTAACTGGAGAAAAGGAAGAGAGATCTGAATTTATTACGCAAGTGATAAAGCCTGATGCGAATTTACAAGCAAGCAATGACGAAACCTTTTCGGTGATTGAAGACTGCCGAGAAGTGCATATTTCAGCCGGTGACGGTGGTTTTAATGATGAATATAAAACTTATCAAACCACCAAAGTAGAAAAGGCTTGGCTCGATTCACGCCGCTTAAAAGCGGAAGACTGTGCGATGTTCTTAGTAAGTGGCGATAGTATGTATCCAACGCTAAAAGACGGCGAAGAGATTATTGTAGATCGGTCGAAAAAGGAATTAAAAGACGGAAAAATCTTTGTATTAAATAATGAAGGTGCAATGCTA
>JAGZRY010000074.1 GCA_018381425.1 Haemophilus parainfluenzae | reverse complement strand
TTAGATTACAGCCATAACACCTTTTTAAAATCAGATATTGATGATTTACGTGCTAAATATGGTTCTAAATTAGATGATCAACTTAATGAGGGCGATCTTTCAGCTGCATTTGCGATTTACGATCTGATGATGAAACGTCGCTATGAACGTTATGCTTATGCATTATCTTTATTAGATCAAGAACCTGATTTAAAAGGTAATGATCAAATTGAGATTGACCGTGAAAAAGCACCTTTTCCTACAAGCGAAGAAGAAGTAAACAAGCTTTGGGAACAACGTGTTAAAAATGATGTAATCAGCCTGAAATTAAAAGATAAAAAATGGTCTGAAATTAAAGAAAAACTCACTAAACGTTACAATTTAGCCATTCGTCGATTAACTCAAACTAAAGCGGATGACATTGTTCAAATTTATATTAATGCTTTTGCTCGAGAAATCGACCCACATACAAGCTACCTTGCACCACGTACGGCAAAAAGCTTTAATGAAAGTATGAATCTTTCTTTAGAAGGGATTGGCGCAACATTACAATCTGAAGATGACGAAACTAGCATCAAATCTTTAGTGCCAGGAGCACCAGCTGAGCGTAGTAAAAAATTACAAGCAGGCGATAAAATCATTGGTGTAGGCCAAGAAAAAGGCGAAATCGAAGATATTATCGGTTGGCGTTTAGAAGATATCGTTGACAAAATCAAAGGTAAAAAAGGGACTAAAGTTCGTCTTGAAATTGAACCTGCAAAAGGTGGGAAAAGCCGTATTGTAACCTTAGTTCGCGATAAAGTCCGTATTGAAGATCAAGCAGCAAAACTCACTGTTTCTAAAGTTGAGGATGAAACGGTTGGTGTCATTAAAATCCCAAGTTTCTATATTGGTTTAACTGATGATGTGAAAAAATTATTAGTAGATGCTGAGAAGAAGAAAATTGGCGCTTTAATTGTGGATCTTCGTGAAAATGGCGGTGGTGCATTAACAGAAGCCGTAGCATTAAGTGGTTTATTTATTACAGATGGTCCGGTGGTACAGGTACGTGATGCATATCAGCGTATTCGTGTACACGAAGATGACGACAATGCCCAGCAATATAAAGGTCCATTATTGGTGATGATTAATCGTTTCAGTGCGTCTGCTTCTGAAATTTTTGCTGCAGCAATGCAAGATTACAATCGTGGTATCATTATTGGGCAAAATACCTTTGGTAAAGGTACGGTACAACAAAGTCGTTCATTAAACTTTGTTTATGATTTAGACCAAACACCACTTGGTGTGTTGCAATATACTATCCAAAAATTCTACCGAATTAATGGTGGTTCAACCCAATTAAAAGGTGTGGCAGCCGATATCAATTTCCCTGAAATTATTGATGCAAAAGAAATTGGTGAAGAAAAAGAAGATAACGCATTGCCTTGGGATAAAATTCCAGCAGCGACTTATTCTGAAACCAATAAAGCGCGTAAAGATGTTGAAGCATTAAATGAGAAACATCTAGAGCGTATTGCAAAAGATCCTGAATTTGTTGCTTTAAATGAAGATCTTAAGATCCGTGATGAACGCCGTGAGCGTAAATTCTTATCATTGAATTTCCAAGAGCGTAAAGCGGAAAATGATAAAGATGATGCGAGACGTTTAAAAGATCTCAATGACCGTTTTAAACGTGAAGGTAAAAAAGCATTAAAAGACATTGATGATTTGCCAAAAGACTATGAGGCACCTGATTTCTTCTTAAAAGAAGCGGAAAAAATGGCAGCTGATTTAGTTAAACTTAACACGAATCAACAAAAAGTGGATGCTGAAATAAAACAAGAAGCGGCAAAATCAACAAAATAACGATTATTTTGACCGCACTTTAGCAGATAAAAAAAAACTGAAGTGCGGTTATTTTTTATGAATATTTTTAAAGGTACAGCAATGTTAAAAGGAACAATGAAATTAAGCACATTAGTCTTATCATTATCAATGATGACGTCAGGTTGTGCGTTAGCTGAATGGGCTAAAACAGTTGGGCAACCTCAACAAGCCGAAAATAAAGGCGTGGATATGTCTAAATTAAGCCCTGAAGAGCGTGCAAAACTTGAAGCGGAAATCAAAGAAGACCAAGCTCGCCTAGCAGCTGAAAAGCAAACCATGCTAGAGATGTCATTAACGCATGAAATTGGCGAACAGAATCTACAGTTCAAACCAATTTTGGCAAAATTATATGCTGATAATAAATATGAGTTGATGTGGAAAGACAAGGCTGCAGAAAAACAATTCCTACGCGAATATGCAGCAATGGTAGCGTCTGGTATTTCTAAACGTTCGGCGCAATCATTAATCAATTTACATAACGCTGAAAAAACTGGCGGCCTCACCTACGATGTGTTGTTAAGTGATGCTTTCCTTGATTACTTGTATTACAGCAAGAACGTAAATCAACAAGCACAACGTTGGTTATATGCAACGAATGCTTACAAACCGGAATTACCAAATCAAGAAATTATTGACCAATGGCAAAGTGCGGTTAAAAACGATGCTGTTTCTGGTTTTGTAAACGGATTATCTAACCATAATCGTTTATACCGTGAAACCGTACAAGCACTCCTATCAATGATTTCAGCTTCAGGTATTTCTGCAATGGGTAAAAAACTTGCCCTTAATGCACAACGTTTACGTGTTATTCCAGATTTTGAAAATGGAATCTTTGTTAATATTCCAAGCTATCAATTGAAATATTATCGTGATGGTAAAGCAATTTTAGAATCACGCGTTATTGTAGGGAAAAATGAACGTCGTACACCAGTAATGTACAGCCGTTTGAGCAATGTGGTTGTTAATCCGCCTTGGAATGCCCCTACACGCTTAATTAATGAAGATATTTTACCGAAATTAAAACGTGACCCTGGCTATGCAGCAGCACACAACTACTCTATTTTAGATAGCAAAGGTAACACTATTGATCCTTACTCGATTAATTGGAGTAGTATTGGTGATAAATTCCCGTATCGAATCCGTCAAGCAGCTGGTGACAGTGCATTAGGTAACTATAAATTTAATATGCCAAGCTCTGATGCAATTTATCTTCACGATACACCAAATCATAGCTTATTCAGCAAAAAAGATCGTGCATTAAGCTCAGGTTGTGTGCGTGTAGAAAAATCTGATCAACTTGCCTCTATTCTGTTACAAGAAGCCGGCTGGTCAGAAGATAAAAAACGCGGTGTTTTAGAAAGTAAGAAAACAACGTCTGCTAACATTCGTACAAATGACCCCGTATTCTTATATTATGTAACTGCATGGGTGGAAAACGGTCAAACACAAGTTTTACCAGATATTTATAAATACGATGATGCAGCGACTTTTAATGATATTGACTGGGCGGTTGTAAAAAAATACCTTTAAAAATGGTTTACACTAGAACTTTTTAATACAAAAATTGTCTAGAATGAAAGATAGGTAGTAAAAGAGACTATAAAATGGGTAATATTGACAAAAATCGTCGTAAATGGCTTTCATTAGGCGGCATCGTTTTAGGCGCAAGTATGATGCCGAGTACGGTGTTAGCGATGGTCTCTACCCCTAAACCTCGCATTCTCAGTTTCTATAATGTCAACACCAATGAACGATTAAGCGGTGAGTTCTCTGCAACGACCGGATTTAATCGTTCACTACTTGGTAAACTTGATTACTTCATGAGAGATCGCCGTACAGACCAAGTACGCCGAATGGATCCGAATCTCTTTATGAAGTTTTATCATTTACAAAGTAATTTAGGTTTACGCACTGCACAGATTGATGTAATTTGTGGCTATCGTAGTGCTGAGACAAATGCCATGCGCCGTAGACAAAGTCGGGACGTAGCAAGCAACAGCTATCATATTAAAGGCCAAGCGATTGATTTTAAAATCCCAGGTGTACCTTTAGCAAGGTTACGCCAAGCGGCTGAAAATCTTGATAGCGGTGGTGTAGGATATTATCCGTATAGTAATTTTATTCACGTGGATACTGGCCCTGTAAGAACATGGCGTGGTGCATGAAAAACAGTTTAATTTTAGACCGCACTTTAGTGCGGTTTTTTGTTATCAACGATAAGGAAAAAAGATGAATATTGAAATTATTCCAGTTACAGCCTTTCAGCAAAATTGCTCTCTTATTTGGGATGATGAAAAAAATGCAGCGATTATCGATCCTGGTGGCAATGCGGAAAAACTTATTCAACGTATTGAGGAATTAGAATTAAACCTAAAAGCAGTCTTATTAACGCATGGACATCTTGATCATGTAGGGGCTGCTGAAGCGATTCGTGATCATTTTAATATTGAAATATGGGGCTCACAGGAAGAAGATCGCTTTCTGTTTGAAAGTCTACCACAACAAGCTCAGCAGTTTAGTTTACCTTATATTTCTGCATTTACACCTGATCGCTGGTTTAATCAAGAAGGTGAAAAAATTCAAATTGGTACATTTACCTTTGAAATTCTTCATCTTCCTGGTCATACACCTGGCCACATTGGTTTTATTGAACATGAAAAAAATATTGCTTTTACTGGCGATGTCCTTTTCCAAAACAGTATTGGTCGTACAGACTTCCCTCGTGGAGATTTTTATACATTGATCTCATCAATCAAGAATAAATTATTTACATTAAATGATGATATGGTAATTATTGCAGGACATGGCCCTTATACAACTATTGGACAAGAAAAACGAAGCAATCCGTTTTTAAAGTAAAGATCTGAATTTAGGGTAAAAAAAAGCTCCTAATTTCTTAGGAGCACCAAAAAGGAATTTATGAATAAAATCTCTAAAGTTTAGCTTTATCAAAGGAATCTCGATAAAACGCTAACGATTATATTGACATATTCTGACAAATGCAAGCTTCTTCTTTACAATAATTTACAAATCTTTACAGTTTGCTATTTTTATAACCACTTCGACAGCTTTTTCCATCCCTTCAAGTGTCACTAATTCATGTTTACTATGGAAATTATAGCCACCGGTAAAGATATTTGGACAAGCTAATCCTTTTTCTGCTAAAAATGCCCCATCCGTTCCACCACGTATTGGTTTATGATTTGGTGTAATACCACAAGCTTTCATTGCAGCATCAGCTAACTTAATCGCCTGTGGGACATTTTTGACTGTGTCATACATATTTTTGTAACTGTCTTCAATAACACATACTACGGGATCTTTTAGACTTTTCTCTCTATTAAATTTTTCTACGAGTTGATAAATAAACGCTTTACGTTGTTCAAAATTAGCTTGGTCAAAATCTCGAATGAGATAATGTAGCTCAACTTTCTCAATATCCCCTTTAAAATCATCTAAATGGAAAAAACCCTCTTTACCCGATGTTTTTTCAGGGACATCATCTTTTGGAAAACCTTGTTGAAATTCACAAGCTAACGTAAGCGCATTCACTAATTTGTTTTTAGCATAACCAGGATGAATGCTCCGACCTTTAAAGGTAATTTTTGCGGTTGCGGCATTAAAGTTCTCATACTCTAACTCGCCCACTTCCCCACCATCAATGGTATATGCCCAATCACAAGGAAAATCATCCAATGGGAAATAATGCATTCCTAAACCAATTTCTTCGTCAGGCGTAAATGCCACTCGAATATTACAATGCGGGATATTTTTCTGTTGTAATACAGAAAGTGCGGTCATAATTTCTGCGATTCCGGCTTTATTATCCGCACCAAGTAAAGTAGTTCCATCTGTCACAATCAAGGTTTTGCCAATAAGCTGATGTAAAAATGGATAATACACAGGACTAATAAACTCCTCTCCTAAACCTAACGCAATATCTCCTCCCCGATAATTTTCAATCACTTCAGGTTGAACATTTTTACCGCTGCATTGTGGTGAGGTATCAAGGTGGGAAATAAAACCAATTGTGTGTGTTAAATCAGGATGATTTGAGGGTAAATAAGCCGTGACAACGGCATGCTTAGTCACATTGACAGCTTGTAAACCAAGTTCAATCAATTCTTTCTGTAAGTGCAAAGCTAACTTCATTTGCCCTGCTGAACTTGGCGAATGTTTTGCAGACGATTTAGATTGCGTATCAAATGCGACATAAGTTAAAAATCGCTGTAATAATTCATTATAATGTTCTTCCATTTTAAGATTCTCCTTTATATCCGCGTTAGTCTAATCCCAAAATTCGTTACAGTTCTTGATATATAACAAGAAAGTGGAGAGTTATAAAATTTTCTGAAAAAAGTGCGGTCAAATTTTAGATAAATTTTTCCTAAAAACTCGATTAAATCCTTTTCATCATTAACAATTCGCTATATCATATCGATTCAATTTTATGTCGCCCCTGCATCATTTTTGCAGGTTCATTTCTACTCAGTACCGATTAAATTGGTGAAATTAGGGAGAAAACCAAAGCTAGTGGAAAATCTGGTTCAAAAGCCTATTATTGAGCTTCGTTCAATCAAAAAATCCTATGGTTCTAATACAATTATTAATGATTTTAATCTAACCATTAATAACGGTGAATTCGTCACAATTCTTGGCCCATCCGGCTGTGGTAAAACTACAGTATTGCGTTTATTAGCGGGTTTAGAAGAGTTAGATGAAGGTCATATTATTTTGGACGGTGAAGATATTACTAATGTTCCGGCAGAAAAACGCCACATTAACACCGTATTCCAGAGTTATGCGTTATTCCCGCATATGACTATTTTTGATAACGTGGCTTTTGGTTTACGTATGCAAAAAGTGGCAGAAAGCGAAATTAAATCTCGCGTTCTGGATGCATTGCGTATGGTGCAATTAGAAGAAATGGCCGATCGTAAACCAGCTCAACTTTCTGGTGGTCAGCAACAACGTATCGCGATTGCTCGCGCTGTTGTGAATAAGCCAAAAGTATTGCTACTTGATGAATCTTTATCTGCGCTGGATTATAAGTTACGTAAACAAATGCAAAACGAACTTAAACAATTACAGCGTCAACTTGGCATTACCTTTATTTTCGTTACTCACGATCAAGAAGAAGCGATCACCATGTCTGATCGTATCGTTTTATTACGTAAAGGTAAAATTGCACAAGATGGTTCACCTCGTGAAATTTATGAGGATCCAGCTAACCTATTCGTGGCTCGCTTCATCGGTGAAATTAACGTATTTGATGCCACTGTGATTGAGCGTAAATCTGACGATGAACTACTTGCTAACGTAGAAGGTCGCGTATGTGATATTCACACGAGTATCTCTGCTGAAAAAGGTCAAAAACTACAAGTATTATTACGCCCGGAAGATATTGTGATTGAAGAGCTTGATGAAAATGAGCACTCAAATGCAATTATTGGTCGCATTGTGGATCGTACCTATAAAGGAATGACACTTGAGTCTACAGTCGAATTTGATCACAACGGTAAACGCGTATTAGTGAGCGAATTCTTTAACGAAGATGACCCGCATATGGATCACAGCGTTGGTCAACGTGTAGGTATTACATGGCACGAAGGTTGGGAGGTTGTACTCAACGATGAAGATAATCAATAATAAATTCCAGAAAATTACTGTTGCAATTATCTTCAGTTGGTTAAT
>JAGZRY010000073.1 GCA_018381425.1 Haemophilus parainfluenzae | reverse complement strand
GCGAGCGCATCTTCGTGATGAGAAGGATGTGGAATCGCACAAATTTGATCAAACCATTTCCAAAGTAATTGCGGTTGTAATGTGGTAATTTCTGACATAATGAACTCCTTTTTTCATTAAAATTTTTGCGGAAATCATAGCATAAAACGCCATTTCAGGTTAAAATTCCGCAATTTTTTTATTTAGCGACAAAGTTTAAGGTATTTGTTATGAGCGAAAAATATGTTGTGACTTGGGATATGTTCCAAATGCATGCCCGCAAATTAGCGGAACGTTTACTTCCTGCCACTCAGTGGAAAGGTATCATCGCAGTAAGCCGTGGTGGTTTATTCCCAGCAGCGGTACTTGCTCGCGAATTAAATATTCGTTTCGTAGAAACCGTGTGTATTGCTAGCTATGATCACGATGAACAAGGTGCATTAAAAGTATTACACCGCGCAGATGGTGATGGTGAAGGAATGATCGTGGTAGACGATTTGGTAGATACCGGCAATACCGCTCGTGCAATTCGTGAAATGTATCCAAAAGCAAAATTCGTCACGGTATTCGCAAAACCTGCAGGTGCTGAGTTAGTGGATGATTACGTGATTGATATTCCACAAAATACTTGGATTGAACAACCTTGGGATTTAGGTTTAACTTTCGTGCCGCCATTGGCAAGAAAATAATTACAAATATGAGTTGGGAATGCGGGGCTTAGCCTCGCATTTTGTTTATTGAGCCGATTGTAAAATCCCGTTAAAATTAACCGCACTTTTACTTAACAAGGAATTTTAATGTCAACTCAACCGCGTTTTGTACATCTTCGTACGCACACTGATTTTTCAATGATTGATGGTATCGTAAAAGTGAAACCATTGGTCAAAGCGTGTGCAGCAAATAATATGGTCGCGTTGGCGTTAACGGATTTCACCAATTTTTGTGGTGTAGTGCGTTTTTATGGTGAAACCCTTTCTTCGGGGATTAAACCGATTATTGGCGCAGATGTTCATATTAAAAGCGAGCTATGCGGTGAGGAATTATTTACCCTCACTCTACTTGCTAAGAACAACGAAGGCTATAAAAACATCACCTTACTGCTTTCAAAAGCCTATCAACGTGGCTATGTGGACCTACCTTATATCGACCAAGAGTGGTTGATTGAACACCGTGAAGGTGTGATTATTTTATCGGGTGGCACACAAGGCGATATCGCGAAAAAACTCCTTAAAGAAAATAGCGCTGAAGCGGAAAGTGCGGTCAGTTTTTATCAAGAATTTTTCCCTGACCATTTTTACCTTTCGCTTTCTCGAACGGGGCGTCCAGATGAAGAGCGTTATATTCAAGCCGCATTAAAATTAGCTGAGGAACATGATTTACCGCTTGTTGCAACCAACGATGTTGTCTTTCTCGCACCTGATGATTTTGAGGCACACGAAATTCGAGTTGCTATTCATGATGGCTATACCCTTGACGATCCGAAACGTCCAAAACGTTATACCGAGCAACAATATTTCCGCTCAGAAGAAGAGATGTGCGATTTATTTGCGGATATTCCTTCTGCACTTGAAAATACGGTATTAATTGCGCAACGCTGCAATGTGACTTTGCGTTTGGGGCAATATTTCCTCCCTCAATTTCCAACTGGCGAACTGAGTACGGAAGATTATTTGGTGATGAAAGCCAAAGAAGGCTTGGAAGAGCGTTTGGCGTTTTTATTCCCCGATGAAAAAGTGCGGTCAGAAAGACGATCGGAATATGATGAGCGTCTTCAAGTCGAACTCGATGTGATCAACCAAATGGGTTTCCCAGGTTACTTCTTAATTGTTATGGAGTTTATCCAGTGGTCAAAAGACAATGATATTCCGGTAGGGCCAGGACGTGGTTCTGGTGCGGGTTCATTGGTGGCTTATGCACTCAAAATCACCGATTTAGATCCTCTTGAATTCGATCTTCTTTTTGAACGCTTCTTAAACCCAGAACGTGTTTCCATGCCCGATTTCGACGTCGACTTCTGTATGGACGGACGAGATCGTGTTATCGATCATGTGGCAGAAACTTATGGTCGTGGTGCGGTATCACAAATTATTACTTTTGGTACGATGGCAGCGAAAGCGGTGATTCGAGATGTAGGTCGTGTGTTAGGCCATCCTTATGGCTTTGTGGATCGTATTTCAAAAATGATTCCCCCTGATCCCGGCATGACTTTAGCGAAAGCTTTTGAGGCTGAACCACAGTTACAAGTGGCATATGATTCAGATGAAGAAGTCAAAGCCCTAATTGATATGGCGCGTAAGCTAGAAGGTGTCACGCGAAATGCAGGTAAACACGCAGGTGGCGTGGTGATTTCGCCTTCTTTGATTACAGACTTTGTACCACTTTATTGTGATAACGAGGGACTTCATCCCGTTACTCACTTTGATAAAAGTGATGTGGAATATGCGGGTTTAGTGAAGTTTGACTTCTTAGGTTTGCGTACACTCACTATTATCAAATGGGCACTAGATATGATTAATGCCCGCCTTACTCGTGAAGGCAAACCGCCAGTTGATATTGCTGCTATTCCGTTAGATGATCCCGAATCTTTTGAGTTGCTGAAACGGTCAGAAACGACCGCTGTATTCCAGTTGGAATCGCGTGGGATGAAAGATTTAATTAAACGCCTTCAGCCAGACTGTTTTGAAGATATTATCGCGTTGGTGGCATTATTCCGCCCTGGTCCATTACAATCGGGCATGGTGGATAACTTCATTGACCGTAAACATGGTCGAGAAGAAGTCTCTTATCCTGACGCAAACTATCAACATGAAAGCCTTAAACCGATTTTAGAGCCAACTTACGGTATTATTTTGTACCAAGAACAAGTTATGCAGATTGCTCAGGTGCTAGCGGGTTATACTCTTGGTGGTGCGGACTTATTACGCCGTGCGATGGGTAAGAAAAAGCCGGAAGAAATGGCGAAACAACGCTCTGTGTTTAAAGAAGGTGCTGAAAAAAATGGGATTGATGGCGAGCTTTCCATGAAGATTTTCGACTTAGTGGAAAAATTTGCGGGCTATGGTTTTAATAAATCGCACTCCGCTGCTTACGCATTGGTTTCTTATCAAACCCTTTGGCTGAAAACCCATTTCCCTGCTGAGTTTATGGCAGCTGTAATGACCTCGGAAATGGATAATACGGATAAAATTGTTGGCTTATACGATGAATGTTTGCGTATGGGCTTAAAAGTGACACCACCGGATATCAATGTAGGAAAACATCATTTCAGTGTAAATGAAAATGGTGAAATTGTTTACGGTATCGGTGCCATTAAAGGTGTGGGGGAAGGTCCGATTGAAGCTCTAATTACCGCACGTAATGAAGGTGGGATTTTCAGAGATTTATTTGATTTATGTGCTCGCGTTGATTTGAAGAAAATTAACCGTCGTACCTTTGAAAGTCTGATCATGTCGGGCGCATTTGATAAGTTAGGGCCACACCGTGCAGCATTATCTAAGAATCTAGAAGATGCACTCAAAGCGTCAGATCAGCATGCAAAAGATGAGGCCATGGGACAAGCCGATATGTTCGGTGTGCTGACCGAAACGCATGAAGAAGTAGAAAATGCTTATGCCCACACGCCACCTTACACAGAAAAACAAATTTTAGATGGTGAGCGAGAAACTCTAGGTTTGTATTTAAGCAGCCATCCAGTGAGTCGTTATTTAAAAGAGCTTTCTCATTACAGCTCTACGCGATTAAAAGATCTTACGCCAAATCGCCGTGGGCAAATTAGTACGGCAGCCGGTTTGTTGGTTGCAACACGTTTTGCCACAACGAAAAAAGGCAATCGCATCGGTATTGCAACCATTGATGATCGTTCTGGACGTTTGGATTTAACCCTATTCGGTGAAAGCTTAGACCAATTTGGTGAAAAGCTGCAAAAAGATACGGTTGTGGTGGTATCAGGCCAAGTGAGTTTTGACGATTTTTCAGGCGGATTAAAAATGTCAGTACGGGATTTGATGACCTTGGATGAGGCACGTTCCCGTTATGCGAAATCTTTGGCTATCAGTTTGTCTGAGGAGCAGATTAGCCCAAGTTTTATCAAGAAACTGAAAGAAATGTTAGAACCTGTTAGTGGCGGCACTTTACCGATTAACGTATATTATCAAAGCGCAAAAGGTCGTGCGTTATTGCGTTTAGGGATTCAATGGTCGATTACACCAACTGATGACATTCTAACAGAATTGGTGAATTTGCTCGGCGAAAATGCAGTAGAGCTAGAATTCGGTTAATATTCCAGTCAAAGTGCGGTCAAAAAATCCGTGTTTTTTAACCGCACTTTAGGCGATATAAACAAAGCGAGAGATTAAATGGAAAAAATCATTATTGATGCAGACAGATTTTTACGTACCATTTCACGTATTTCCCACGAAATTATTGAAAAGCACCAAGATTTCGATAATGTGATTTTAGTTGGGGTGAAACGCCGTGGAGCAGAAATTGCTGAATTGATTCAACGTCGCATTGAAGAGTTGAATGGTGTGAGTCTTCCAATGATGGAGTTAGATATCACATTTTACCGCGATGACTTAGAGTACGTTGAACCTGAAAATCCAACCCCTGTGTATAGTGGTGCCTCAAGTTATATGAATATTCAGGGTAAAGAAGTTATTTTGATCGATGACGTGCTCTTTACTGGAAGAACTATTCGTGCCGCGATGGATGCATTAACAGATTTTGGTCGAGCTGCTAAAATTGAATTGGTGATTTTAGTGGATCGCGGACATCGAGAATTACCAATTCGGGCAGACTATGTTGGTAAAAATGTGCCGACTTCCCGTGATGAACAAGTTCAAGTGCGTACATTAAAATACGATGGTTGTTATGAAGTGGCATTATTGCCTAAATAACTATCAGCCTATTGTGAACCTTTGATAAAATTGATAATCTAACGAGCATTATCCTATTATTTTTTAAGACAACTAAAATGAAAAAATCAATGTTAAAATCTCTTTTATTTGCCATGATCGGTCTGTTTACGTTTTCTCAACTTCAAGCAGAAGAACGCGTTGTGGCGACCGTAAATGGCACACCAATTTTACAAAGCCAAGTGAATGCCGTGATGGGCAAGAAAGGTAGCCAACGTGCAGCATTAGATAAGATTATTGATGATATGCTGACAGAGAAAGCTATCAAAGAATCAGGCGTAAAAGTAAACCAAGCGGAAGTAAACCGTATCGTAGAAGATATTGCAGCGAAAAATGGTTTAACTTATGGTCAATTCTTAGATGCGTTGGATTATCAAGGCATTTCCTTAAATGCATTTAAACAACAAATCTCTCGTCAAATGTTAATGGCGGGTGTGCGTAACCATGCCATTCAAAACAGCGTAGATGTGACTCGTGAGCAAGTGGATGCATTGGGTAAACAAATGCTCGATGAAGCGAAAGCAAAAGGTACCGCACAAAAAGTGATGGGTAAAGAGTATGAAGTTCGTCATATTTTATTAAAATTAAACCCATTACTGAACGATGCACAAGCTAAAGCAGAATTAGAACGTATTCGTAGCGAGATTATTTCTGGCAAAATGACATTTGCTGATGCGGCATTAAAATATTCTAAAGATTATTTATCCGGTGCGAATGGCGGAAGTTTAGGCTATGCTTTCCCAGAAGCTTATGTAGGTCCATTTGCAAAAATGGTTGAAACAACCCCACAAGGTACTATTTCTGCTCCATTTAAATCTGAATTTGGTTGGCATATTCTCGAAGTAACCGGTAGTCGTGATGGCGATAAAACAGAAGATGCCTATCGTCAAAAAGCTTATGAACAAATCGTGAATAGCCAATTACAAGATGCAACCAAAGACTGGGTGAAAGCATTACGTAAAAATGCTGATATTCAATATTTCGATAAGTAACAGAAACCGTTAGAATAAGGGGGCATTTTTGCCCCTTTTGTCGTTTTTATAAAATGAGTGACGCATGAAAAAATTTTTTGTCTTTTTACTGATTATCTTGCTAATTCTTGGCGGTGTTGGTTTTTGGGGTTATCAAAAATTAACTGAGTTTGTTCATACGCCGGTGAATGTCACGCAAGATCAATTGCTTACAATTGAGCGAGGCACTACTGGCAGTAAACTCGCCGCTTTATTAGAGCAAGAAAAAATTCTTGAACATGCCGATTTGTTGCCTTGGTTATTGAAATTACAACCGCAGCTCAACAAAGTGAAAGCGGGGACTTATTCTTTAACGGGCGTGAAAACGTTGCAAGATTTATTGGATATGCTCAATTCCGGCAAGGAAGCGCAATTTAGCGTGAAGTTTATTGAAGGGAAAACGTTCAAGGAATGGCGTAAAAACCTTGAAAGCGCACCGCACTTAAAACAAACCTTGCAAGGTAAAACGGATAAAGAGATCATGGTGTTATTGGATATTCCAGCTGTTGCAAAAGCCGTTTATGAATGGAATAACATGGAGGGGTGGTTGTATCCAGATACCTATAATTACACGCCAAACTCGACTGATCTTGAATTATTAAAACGTTCAGCGACTCGTTTACAAAAAGCCTTGGATAAAGCGTGGAATGAGCGTGATGAAAATCTTCCGTTAGCGGATCCGTATCAGATGCTGATTTTGGCTTCTATTGTGGAGAAAGAAACGGGGATTGCGGCGGAGCGCCCACAAGTGGCTTCCGTATTTATTAATCGTTTAAAAGCCAATATGAAATTACAAACTGACCCAACCGTGATTTATGGAATGGGTGAGAGCTATACCGGCAATATTCGTAAGAAAGATTTGGAAACGATGACCCCGTACAATACCTATATGATTGAGGGTTTACCGCCTACACCGATTGCCATGGTGAGTGAGAGTGCTTTGCAGGCTGTGGCGCATCCAGCAAAAACAGACTTTTATTATTTTGTTGCCGATGGAAGTGGCGGTCATAAATTTACTCGTAATCTGAACGAGCATAATAAAGCAGTGCAAGAATATTTACGTTGGTATCGTAGCCAACAAAAAGGAGCCAACTAATGCAAGGCAAATTTATCGTGATTGAAGGGCTGGAAGGTGCAGGTAAAAGTACTGCCATGCAAACGGTGGTGGATACATTGAAATCTCTTGGTATAAACGATATTGTGTTTACTCGTGAACCTGGTGGTACGCCGTTAGCCGAAAAATTGCGTCATTTAATCAAGCATGAAACTGAAGAGCCTGTTACCGATAAAGCGGAATTATTAATGCTTTATGCGGCACGAATTCAATTGGTAGAAAATGTGATTAAGCCAGCATTGGCAGAAGGCAAAATTGTGCTGGGTGATCGTCATGATATGTCTTCACAGGCCTATCAAGGCGGTGGGCGTCAGTTTGACCAAGCGCTTATGGCGAATTTAAAAAATATGGTATTGGGTGATTTTGAGCCTGATTTTGTACTGTATTTAGATATTGATCCGGCTGAGGGGCTTGCTCGTGCCAGAGGACGTGGGGAATTAGATCGTATAGAACAACAAGGACTCGATTTCTTCCATCGTACCCGCCAACGTTATTTGGAATTGGTACAGAACAATCCGAAAGCCGCCATTATT
>JAGZRY010000072.1 GCA_018381425.1 Haemophilus parainfluenzae | reverse complement strand
TAAGGCGTTGGAAGGAATATTGTAAAAACGCGCAGCTTCTCTAATACTCATTTTTCCATTCAAAATAGGTTGAAGAGCCTGTAATTTAAATTCGATTGTATAGTGTTTACCCATAAAAAATCTGCACCTCAATTGTTGGTTTGTTGAGTCCAACTTTTGGGGTGCAGATCAACTTGATCGCTCTTTTTCTCACTGCCTTACGACATTCTACCATTCTCAATGCCAATCACCTGATCACAAATTGCCATCGTAGACTGGCGATGGCTGACGAGAATAATCAATTTCTCAGCTTTAACATCGAGTAATGATTTCAAAATCATTGCTTCGTTTAAGCTATCCAAATTACTGGTTGGCTCATCGAGTAAGATAATCGGGGCATTATGCAAGAATGCTCGGGCAATACCGATACGTTGTTTTTCACCGTCAGATAGGTTGCCGCCCAATTCGGTCATTTTTGTTTGATAACCTTGTGGCAAGCTTAAAATGAAATCATGAATTGAGGCTTTCTTCGCTGCTTCCATAATTTCTTCTAAGGTTGCATCACGGCGTGCGAGGCGAATATTTTCTTCAATGGTTTCGTTGAAAATATAGGTTTGCTGGGTAATGTACGCCATATTGTCTCGCAAACTGCGGGTGTTGATATTCGGTAAGGTTTCGCCGTTAATTTTAATGCTACCTGATTTTGGATCGTAAAAACGCATCAGCAATTTCAATAAGGTACTTTTACCGCTGCCACTTCTGCCGTGAATCCCTAAGATTTCACCTTTTTTCACAGATAAGCTGACATCCGATAAAATTTGTTCTTCGCCGTAAGCGAAGTTTACATTCTCAACATCAATGCGAGAAACATCTTTTAAATCGACCGCACTTTCTACGTCTTTTAACTCTGGTTCTTCCGCTAATAAACTTAATACTCGCTCACCTGAAGCCAAAGTTTGTAATAAGTTGCTTGAAAGGTTACTTAAGGCGATAACTGGGCCGTAGCTCGACATCAATAAAATCACACCAACTAAAAAGGCAGCGAAATCAATTTTATCTAAGCTAAATAAAATTAAGCCAGTAAACAGCATAATGATGTTGAAAACGGATACCGCCACTTCAGTATAAACACGCACTTTCGCTTCTTGGTCTTTAATACGCTCAAAAGCTGTATCGATTTTTTGGCTGCGTTGTTGGATTTCTGCTAAGCGTTGTTTCGCATAGCCAAAAAGTTGGATTTCTTTCATACCACGCACGCTGTCGAGGAAGAAGTCATTCATTTCGCCCACTAATTCACGATAACGTCTGCCATCTTCACGTGCCAATTTGGTGGTGATAATCGGTAAAATCACACCCACCGTCAAATACGCAGCCAATGCCACAAGTACAAACCAACCAGAAAGATGCGCAAAAACCAACAATAAAATCGCAGAGGTAAAGAATGCGATCATAATTGGTGCGATGGTATGCGCATAAAACACTTCGAGTAACTCAATATCATTGGTGACTAATGACACTAATTGCCCTGCTTGTTTATCTTGCAACTTCACAAAAGCCAAGCGACGCAAAGAAGAAAACACTTTGTCACGCAATAATGCGAGTAATTTAAAAGCGATGTAGTGCCCTGACATTTGCTCTAAATAACGTAATGCACCACGAGCCACCGCCAATACGATAAGTACGGTCAAAATTCCAGAGAAACTTAAATGAGTGTCAAAGTTAAGAAGATTCATTAACCCCATCGCACCCAGCACCATAATAAAGATGGCAGCCAGGAAACCGAGCGTTCCCATAGTAATGGTAAACGCCATAATATGTGCAAGTGGAGTCACTAATTTCAACAAATGCCCCATTACAACAAAACCATTTTTACGCATTTGCCACCTCTCTAATTTGTTCTAAATCTTTTTGTTGTTGGAACATTTCAGCATATGCACCTTGTTTTGCCATTAAGCTTTCGTGTGTGCCTTGCTCAATCAATTTGCCTTGTTCAAGTACGTTAATACAGTCCGCATTTACCGCATTTGCTAAGCGGTGAGAAATCATCACAATGGTTTTTTGTTGTTTAAATTGCTGAATGAACTGCAAAATAATTTCTTCGCTTTCCACATCAATGTTACTGGTCGCTTCATCAAAAATATAAAGCTCGGCATTGTGTAGTAAAGCACGCGCTAAGGATAAGCGTTGAATTTGACCGCCCGATAAATTCGCGCCACGGCTTAATAGCGGCATATCTAATCCGCCATTTTCGCGTACAAAATGGGCAAGATTCACTTGTTCTAAACACGCATAAATTTGCTCATCTGTGGCATCAATTTTCGCCATCGTCATATTTTCACGCAGCGTACCTTTAAACACATAGCTGCTATGGCTCACCAAAGAGACTTTTTCATAAAACGAATGACGATCAATCTCTTGAATTTCTTGACCGTTGAATAGAATTTTGCCTTGTTGCGCTTTATTAAAGCCCATTAACAATGAAACCAAGGTAGATTTACCACAACCACTTTTACCCACAAACACAGAAAGTTGGTTTGGTTGAATCGTTAAAGTTAAACCCTGAATGGCTGGTTTTTCTGCAGAGTACGCAAAATGTAGATCTTTAATTTCCACTTGAACGTTATTTTTGGCTTCAAAATCCACCGCACTTTGTTGGGTTTCCACTGGTGTATCAAGCAATGTGAAAATCTTATCTGAAGCTGCTTTACCATTCATCGCCACATGGAAGAATGAACCAAGCAAACGAAGCGGAATAAAGAACTCGGAAGAAAGGAGAATAAATAAAATCACGCCTAACACGCTGAGTTGTGCATCTTGGAATTGCAATAGTGCGGTTAAAATCCCGATTGCAGCACCACCGTAAGCAAGTAAATCCATCAGTGATACCGAGTTAAGCTGCATAGTAAGCACTTTCATGGTAATTTTGCGGAAATGCTCAGCCTCTTTATCCATCTCTTTCGCTTTGTAAGCGTCATCTTGATAGATTTTTAGCGTAATTAAACCTTGTAGGTTATCTAAAAAGCTGCTGCCTAATCCCACATAAATGGACCAATATTTTGCCAAGAGTTTTTTCGCAATTTTATTCACCGCAATAATTGACATAGGGATAAGCGGCACGCAAATTAATAAAATAATGGCTGTTTTAAAGCTGAAAAAAATCAGGAAAGCAAAGAGTGTAAGCGGTGCAAGCAAGCTATAAAAAAGCTGCGGCAAATAACGCCCAAAGTAAATTTCAAGCTGTTCTACACCTTCTGATGCCACTTGGATAATGCTTGAAGTAGATTGTTGATTCACTTGGTTAAGCGGCATAGAAGCCAATTTACGGTAGATAAGGCTACGCAATTCATGCTTCACTTTTGTGCTGGCAAAATAAGACGCCTGCACTGATTTTTTACCCGCAAAAGCACGTAATGCCAATGCCGCAATTAAAATCACACCTAAACCCACCGCACTTGACATCATCAACTCTTTAAAATAAGCGGCTTGTAAAATATAAGAAAACACGACGGCACTAATAATCCCGCCAACTAACGCCACCCAATTCCACAACACCGTGACACCAATCCATTTTTTACTATCGGCCACCGTGTTAATTAGGCGTTTATCTATCATCATAATGATTGCTCCTAAAATAAAAAGAAGTACGCATAGAATTGCGTACTTAATGTAGGGTGGGCTTCAGCCCACCAAAATATCTCACGATTGTTTGTTGGTGGGCTGAAGCCCACCCTACAAATCAATTAGAATCGAATTTCTACAGAGGCAGAGAAGTTACGACCTGGTTGGTAATAACGTTGAAGCCCTGGATAACCACCATACTTATAGTGAGGTCTTAAGCCTACAGAGTTTATTTTACCACCTGTATTATCTAATCCACGCAAAGTATCCCAAGTGTGGTATTTACGATTAAATATATTATAAATTCCCGCACGTAAAATGATATTTTCAGTTGGTTTATAGAAGCCAAACATATCGAATACAAAGGCTTTTGAATTTAAATGTTTCCAAGTTTCTAACTCTGTTTCATGAGCCTCCTCCGTACATTTAATTTCAAATTCTTCACCAATACCATAATATTCATAGTAAGGATTAGGAACACGTTCTTTTTTTACACAACGCTCAACTGTCTTAAGATATTTAGCATTTTTCGCTTTTTGTGCTCCGAGATAAGTTAAACGAGAGAAAATACCCCACTTACCGTCAGGCTGCTCATAATCTAAGCCAATAATCGCTTTAACTGGTTGAATTGACATTAAACTTGCACCATTAGACATACTTCCTTTGCTATAACCTAAAGAACCAAATAATTTCCAGCCATTTGGCATTGGTGTAACTTCATTTAAATTAAGTCTACCGGTAAATTCGACACCGTAAATTTTTGCAGAATCAATATTTTGCATTTGTTGAACCGGACGCCAACGCCACATACTTCCATAGTAGTTATAATATTCCCATGTTTCTTGTTCATATAAGAAATCTTTATACCGAGAATGATGTAAATTCAAAGATAATTCACCTAAATGCCCTTTACCTAATAAGTTAAGATTTTGGGTCAAACTTTTTTCTGCTTTGAGATTAGGATTTGACATCCAAGCGCCGGCAGCATTATCCCGATAATCAAAATACATTTCTGAAGCATTTGGCATACGGAAACCGGAACCAATGCTGTAACCTAATTTCCAATTATCATTAATGTTTTTTTCCAGCCCAGCTATCCAACTAATGTTATGGAATTTAGCATCATCAGCCTTACGGCAGTTTTTACACTCTAATACACCTAAACTGCCTTGGGCATATTTTGCCCAGTCGTAGCGAATACCTAAGTGTGATTTCCATTCTGGCGTAAATTGAATCTCATCATGTAATGAGATATTGTAATGACGTGTTTTAACAGGATACATCATTGTTGAATCTTTCGAATCTACCCATTCTTTAACGCCATCATAGTTATTGTCTACATAAACAGAATCTTGATGCAAAATATCAAATTTTCGTTCAGAAATAGCGGTTCTAAGTGAAAAAGTATGATTAGTTGTTCCCAAATCAATTGGTTGGCTATCTATACGAAAATTAATTCGTTTAAATTTAGTGTTAAAAAAACGAAGGTTATTATCACTAGGCTCTCTAGGTTTAGCAGGGCTCCAAGCTGTCGCAGGCTTAGCTCTATACCCCTCATAATTATAGGCTGCGGTTTGTGTTTTTTGATAATCCACATCCGTTTTAACCAATGCAATCACTTTTGAATCAGGCATATATTCATAAAAAACATTGACTGTATCTCGTTTCGCACGGTCGTCAGCTTCACGCCAGTTGTTTTCAGACGTCACAGCTGAATCTTCGATAATATAATTTTTATTGCGTGAGCCACTATAAGAAATCCCAACGCGTTGACTATCACTAAAACGATATGCAAATTTAGCTAAATAGCTGTGATTATTATGCGTTGAATCATCAGGGGTTTGTTTACTGTAACCACGAGAACGTGTGTAGTACGAATCTTCAGGAATGGTATAACCACCAGCACTTTTCATTTCATGCCCATGGCGATTAGAATAAAGCAATAAGGCTTCCGCTTTTTCACCGGCATATGCCACACCTAAAGTATTAGTCCAATCATTATTACGAGATGCATAACCAGTACGATATAACGCACCAAATTTTCGACCGTTTCTTACAATATCAAAGGGTTCAAGAGTACGATAATTAACCCCCCACCAATATTACCACTCCCCTGGTTGAAAGAATCTGCCCCTTTAGCAATATCAATGGTTCTAGCTAATTCAGGGTCGATACTTTGACGAGAAGTATTCAAGTTACCATAACGTTTGTAAAGTGAGTTTTCCTCAGAATCTGGCAAAGCTACGCCATCAATACTAATACCCACACGGTTATCTTCTACACCACGAATAGCGAAACCTTTTTGATGACGACCTTGATCGACCACCCCAACATCAGGGCTATAACGCACAAGATCTTTATTATTTTGAATGAGTTCTTGTTGAATAATCTTCGCTGTTTTCTTTTCAGAATGATTAGCCTTTGTAGAGCTATCCAATTCTGTAGAAACATTTATCGTTTCTAATTGTTCCTCAGCAAAGGAAGATTGAGAAATGGATACTGCAGCAACAGGCAAAATCCCGTAAGTCACTGCTAAAAATGCATTCTTTTTCATATCGTTATCCTTAAATAATAAAAGCACAGAGATTATAAAAAAGAAAATAAGAAAAAAACAGACAAGATTGAGAATTATTTTTATTTTTGTGATCTAACTCAAAAAAATACCGCACTCGGTTTCCCAAAGTGCGGTCATTTTTAATGATATTTTTGAGTGTTAGACTAAACGTCTAGGTTTGCTCTTAATGCATTCATTTCAATGAATTCACGGCGAGGTTCAACTTCATCACCCATCAATGTGGTGAAGAGTTGGTCTGCAGCAACAGCATCTTTAATTGATACTTTTAACATACGACGAGCATTTGGATCCATGGTGGTTTCCCAAAGTTGCTCAGCGTTCATTTCACCTAACCCTTTATAGCGTTGGATTTCTAAGCCACGACGAGATTCTTTCATCAACCATTCAACAGCTTGTTCAAATGATTGAACGGGTTGAGTTTTTTCACCACGAGTAACGTAAGCACCCTCTTCTAGCAAGCCATTCACTTGCTGAGCGAATGCGGTAATCTTTGCAAATTCATTGCCCGTCACAAAATCAAAGTTGATGAAGTAATCAGTATCAATACCATGTTTACGAACAGTAATGACTGCTTCATATACTTGGCGTTCGCTGTTAAATTGAGTTCTCGCTGAATATAAATGCGCTTCTGTTTCTTTTTCAGTTAGGTACGCAACAAAAGCATTCGCCCAATTTTCGACTGCACTTTCATTACGCATTAACTCAATGGTTAATTGTGGTTGGTAAACCAAGCCTTGTAACAATGGCTCAGGATAGTAACGGCTTAAACGAGTAATTAATTTCTGAACATTGTTATATTCGCCTACTAATTTCTCAAACACTAAATCATTCATTGCCGGTGCATTAGCACTGATATGCAACGCTGCACCATCTAACGCAAGCATTAACTCATATTGCACCATTTCGTCGTTATCTTTGATGTAACGCTCTTGTTTACCTTTTTTCACTTTATAAAGTGGCGGCTGAGCAATATACACGTAACCACGCTCAATTAATTCTGGCATTTGACGATAGAAGAAGGTCAACAATAAAGTACGAATATGTGAACCGTCCACGTCCGCATCGGTCATGATAATGATGTGATGATAACGTAATTTATCCGGATTATATTCATCACGCCCAATACCACAGCCAAGTGCCGTAATTAATGTACCCACTTCTTGAGAAGAAAGCATTTTGTCAAAACGTGCTTTTTCAACGTTAAGAATCTTTCCTTTTAACGGTAAAATTGCTTGGGTTTTACGATCGCGACCTGATTTTGCAGAGCCACCCGCAGAATCACCCTCCACGAGGTAAAGTTCTGAAAGAGCTGGGTCTTTTTCTTGGCAGTCTGCTAATTTACCCGGAAGGCCAGCAATATCCAATGCCCCTTTACGACGG
>JAGZRY010000071.1 GCA_018381425.1 Haemophilus parainfluenzae | reverse complement strand
TCGTTCTGCGAGATACTTCAAACTTTTGTGCTAATTCATTTGTTGTTACACACTCTCTATTTATTAAATAAAAGATTATTCCTATCAGACGTTCTATTTCCATACTTTCAGCCCTTTAACTGCTTTCTTTGTAATTGTGTAAATATATTCCTCTGGCGTAGGGCGTTTATTTCCAAAATATTTTTTGAAATTTGCCTGCACCTCTGGATCGGTGCTGTTCATAGCTTCATCAATCGTTGCCTCAATATCAGCCCGTACATCAGCCAATGAAACACTGCCAGCTTTTGCACCTGCTTTCAATGCTTTTTTTATATCTCGTTTTTTTAGTCCTATCATAATAACCTTTCTGTACTCTTTTCATAACTATTATTCTGATTATTCCACGAACGCAAAAGACGAAAATTCAAATATACTGAAACACATAGTGTTAATATTTCTGCAATGGGAACAGCCAACCATACACCTGTTATCCCAATGAACTGTGGCATTATCAACAAGCCTATCATTATAAAGCCGAATGTCCTTAGAAAAGAAATTAAAGCAGATAGCTTACCATTAGATAATGCAGTAAAAATTGCTGATGAAAATATATTGAAACCCAAAAAAAGAAAACTAAATGCAAATATCATAAAACCGTTTATTGCAATTTTATATACCGCTTCATTCGTCCCAGTAAATAAATGCACCAAACTATTTCCATTTATAAAGGACAACGCAAAAATAAATATTGAACCTACAAAAATGAAAGAAATACAGATTTTATATATTTTCTTTAATCTATAATAATTGTTTGCCCCAAAATTATAGCTAATTATAGGGGCAATGCCCATTGAAAAACCAATAAATAATGTTGTAAGTAAAAATTGTGTATATATAATTATAGTAATAGAAGCCACACCATTTACACCCAATAAATTCATCATTGTACGATTGAAAAAGAATGTAGTAATTGCTGTTGAAAGCTGGCTAACCATTTCTGATGAACCATTTATACAACTTTCTCCAAGTACTTTAAAATCTATAAGAGGTTTTACAAAAGACAATGTCCCCGATTTTTTACTAAAGACAATTAACCCCGTAATAGCTGGTATCAAATAACCAATTCCAGTTCCAAATCCTGCACCAGCAATCCCCATGTCAAATATAACCATAAAGAGATAATCAAATACGATATTCATTACACCAGCACATACAGAAAGAACCAGTCCCAAAGTTGGTTTTCCTGCTGTTACAAATAAATTTTGAAATAGTACCTGCAACATACTTGCAGGTGTAAATAGTAAAATAATAGTTAAATAATCTTTACAATATGGAAATAAAACATTATCAGCTCCAAGAGCATATATAATTTCATCAATAAAGATAATTCCCAGAATGGAAAATACTGCTCCCAAAATAAACCCAAATAAAATAAGGAGTGTAAAATCCTGTTTTGCTCGTTTGGGTTCTCCTGCCCCCATTTTTCTTGCAACTATGGCACTACCACCCGTAGCTATCATTGTTCCTAAGCCTACGATTAAATTGATAATAGGACAAACAATGTTGATTGCTGATAAAGCATCTGTATTGACAAAGCGTGATATAAATATGGTATCTACAATAGTGTAAAGCCCCATAAATAACATCATGGATATTGTCGGGAAAGCAAATTTTAATAAAGAACCAGTACTAAAATCTTTTGCAAGAGGATTACTATTCATTTGTGCTTCCCCCATTTTTTGAAAATAATACTAATTTTTGTGTGGGATAACCAAATTCAAATAATAATTCTGCTTCTGCAAAGCCTAATTCTTTGTAAGCCTTACGATACCCTGTATCAGCTTTGTCGCCCTCACGGAATGTTGTTACAGAAATGTCTTTATCTATTAAAAGTTCATTCATAACCTTATCTAAAAACAATTTTGTAATACCACATTTACGATATAAAGGGTGTACTCCAAAGAAATCAATACTTCCCGTATGATAGTTAATAGACATCAAAGCAATGGCAATATCATTATCACTTAAAATCAATACTCTTTGCTCTAAAATACCTCTTTCTAATTCTGATAAGTATTCATTATCATTCAAATTTGGAAAGCCGTCTATTACTAAATAAGCTAGTTCTAGGCAGGCAGGTATATCAGTTGTTGTGGCAAACCTAATATTTTCTTTTATTTCTTTTTGTGATAATTTTTGTTTAATTGTTTGTATCAAATCAAATCTAAGCTGTAACGGATAAAACTCTTCGTTCACTCGATATTCATTAGGTGTTTTCTTATACATCTGCTTAAAAATATTTGTAAATGCTTGCTGACTTTCATACCCAGCAATAAGTGAGATTTCAAGAATAGATTTATCAGAAAACACTAAAAGTTTTGCAGATTCTGTTAATTGTCTGCGTTGTACATAGTCATGTATAGACAACCCCACAGTTTCGACAAACATTCTATGCAAATGATACTTTGAATACCCAACGCCCATCGCAATAGAAGATAAGTTTAGTTTTTCTGTGAGATTGTCTTCTATGTAATTGATAACAGTTATAATGTTTTCAACCTTATTGACCATTACAGCACCCTCCTTTCAGCTTAGATTATAATACTTTGTTTTCTTCAAGTTTTAATATATATTGCGGTTTTTACATGAATTATTATTTTAACTTATTCAGAACTATTTGTGAATATAATTCAATGAAAATGTAGTTTGCAAATCATATTTCTATGAAATACAAACTACTTCTTTTGATTTATCCAATTATCTTCCAATTACTATTGTTCATTTCCAAAAAATAATACATTAGCAAAGTTTCACGGTTACGCTCGGACAACTGTTTTAAGGCTTCTGCCAATTCATCATCATAGACACAAATATCATTACCGCATACATTGAAAATTGTATAGTCTGTTTCATAGTCGTCCCAGACATCTTTACTGTATTCGATTTTGCAAACTGCTTTATATTCATTGTTCATATGCTGATACAACTCATCAAATGCAGAGTTTTCAATATAACCGCTTATTTCACTAATACTAGGTACATAATTTATATCTTTTATGTCTATCACAACGGTCTATGCCCTCCTTTATAGACTTTTTATTTCATTTTCATTCGTGTCGGATAATTCCTATTTAGCATTTACTGTTTCCACAGGAATTACCCATATTTCCATATAACTAATCTCTGCATTTCCTTTGTAATATTTTTCTGCCATGAATGGCTTTGTAACCAAATTATGATTTGGAAGCCAAGTTTCAAACAGATACTTATTTGCTTGATTTAAAGCAGTAGTAACAAGTTCTTCAAAAGATTCTGCCTCAATTTTACATACAATATACTCACCTGCTGGTAATGTATGTTGTACCATATTTTTAGGACATACATCTGTTGATGAAACCATACCTCCTGCAAAGTAAAGGAATGTTCCTTTATCTGGACTTGCTAAGTGAGATACACCAAGTTCAATATCATTGTTAAAAATGCCATTTTCGGTTTGCAGTTTCTTTGCATGGAATTCGCGCCATAGCTGACCTGGAACATCAATTCCTGTACTTTCTCCAGCAGGAATTTGTTCAGCAATATTTACTGTTTTTTCAAAACCAAAATATGTTTCCTTTGTTCTTAATGTTCTTCTTTGAATTTCCAAAACAATATTTCCTACAATCAATGGGACATTTTCATCAATCATGATATAACGTGAAGAAAGTTCTGGCTTGTCAAATGTATTTAACATAGGAACATTCTTTCTGTATTCATCGGGAGTAATATGGTAAACTTCTTTAAATGCTCTTGTGAAGTTAGCATGGTCTGAAAATCCATATTTTAAAGCTATGTCTAATATTCTTTCCTCTGAATTATTCAATTCTGCTATTACCATTGCTAAACGGCGAAGTTTGATATACTCTTGAACTGATTTCTTAACTAACTTTTTAAACAAGCGTTGGTAATAAAATGTAGAAAGACAGGCAATTTCCGCCAGTTTCTCTGTTTCGATTTTCTCACTTAAATGTTGTTCAATATAGTTTAATGACATTTCAATATTTTCATATGCGTACATATCAGTACCTCCTTGTATAATTTATAATCAAAGTATACATGAAAATTTTTTGTATAGCTTGTCGCACAATGCCATTATCTTATAAGAAATCAAAAGATATAAAAAACCAATTTTGTCTATATGGTAACTTTTATTTCTTTGGTACTTTTTAATGAGCCATATCTAATAAATTCATCACATATCTTTTAATGCTTTTCGTATCATAGACATTTGGAACTGTATTGTTCATTGCTTTGCCAATCGTCGCTTCAATATTAGCCATAACATCAGCTTGTGATATAATCAGATTTTAAAATTCCATATAGGTAGTAGTCGCAATAGGTATTTACCATTTTTCCCCCTCGAATATGTCCTTCCCTTTGAAAACCGACTTTCTCCAATGTCTTGTAAGAAGCATGATTTAAAATATGCACATCTGTCCATATTTTTTGTAATTCTGTTTTTGAAAAACAAAATTCAATTACGCTTTTTAACGCTTCACTCATTAGTCCATTACCTTGATATTGCTTAGAAAGTCTGAAAGCCACTTTTGCCATTCTATTATTTTCAATAAGGTATATCCATATTTCACCAATCACTTTGCTATCTTGTTTATGGACAATTCCCCAATGAAAACTTTTAGTAGCTTTCTCTGGCTTATTAAAAAGTAATTCTGGATTTTTTTCGCTTTTTGAAGGACGTTTCCCCCAATACTCGTATAAAGAAATATCACTAATCCATTCTTTCAAATCATCTATGTCATTTTTATCCATTGTTCTTAAAATAAGATGTTCTGTTTCAATTACTGGTTTTTCAAAAATGTAATCCTGCAAACTCATGGTTCATCACTCCTTAAAAATTAAATTCGTTTTCCCATGCAAAAGAAGCAGATTCTTCTAAGCTGTGAGGCCAATGACTACACCAATCTGGAACTTGCGGATTTTCCACTCTATCCAAACTCGGCGTGTATGGTTTAATATCCAAGATAGGCGTTTTGTCATTAGCGTCAATATAAGCAATTTGTATCAGCCCACTCATATAATCAATATTGATAATTTCTACTGCTGATAAAGCAATCGGATTTGGGCGTACTGGCGACCTTGTTGCAAAAATCCCCATTTTCTCTGGAGCTTTTTTATAAGGTTGGTCTGTTTCCAATACGCTTCTAAAATCCGCATTGTCAAAATCGCTGAACCACCATAAAACATTGATATGACTGAATCCGTCTAATTCCTTTAATGCTAGAATATATGGTGCTTCTAGTTGAATGAAAGCACCTTTTTCATTGTTGTAGATAGTACCTATTGAATTTACTTTATAAGTTGTCATTATATTTTCCTCCGTTTTCTTCTTGATAAATAAACGATAAACCTTAACACCATGTTAAAGTCAAGGCAGATTATCATTTTTTACAAGAGATTTTCTAAAGGAATTTGGATTTCTGTTAGATAGTTCTCTGGATTTTTCTCGTTCCACGGTCCACGATGAACTATTTGACGGCTTGAACCTTTCATCTTATATTGACTGTTTTCTTGAAGCCATTTTGCAAATGAACGATAAGCATAAGAAATATTAGAAAAATCTCCATATACCATAGTACAAGCCATCATAGAAACTGGTTCGGTAAAACGAAACTTAAAATCACCTGTAGCTTTTCCTATTTTATTTACAATGGCACATAATTCTACATCAACATCTTTTTCTTTATATTCTTCATTGTGATATATTGAGAATGTTTCATCAGAAATATTTATTTTATTTTCTTTAGCAAAAGCAGAAAGTTCTTTCCAGAGTTCGCCCTCATAATAATAATTTGGTATTTCTTTTCTCAAAGATAAAACGCAATAACTCGGTATCTCTTTTATGGTTATGTTAAAATACAATTCACTTTTACCATGTAACAATTCTTTTTTTGCAATCTCAATTTTCTTCAATTTTTCTTGTTCTTTTTGTATATTATCCATAATTTCAACAGACTTTTTATCAAGCTGTTCTATAATGTCATTATTACTGTAATCGAGAGATAATGCAATTTCAGCGACGTTGAAGCCACTATCACGTAAATATATAATTCTATTTAAAGTTGAGATTTGTTCTGCTGAATACATACGATAACCAGTCAATGAATCGATTTTCGCAGGTTTTAGCAACCCCATTTCATCATAATAACGCAACATACGAGTAGAAACTTGTGTCAATTTTGAAAACTCACCAATTTTGAACATTTTATCCCTCCATTCATGTACCTAATTATAATTATTGATTATTGATACTTCAATATGAAAAGGGCTTGCACACTATAATTATGATACAAGCCCATTTCCATGTTATCCTACAATCTTCCAGTTGCTATCCTTATGGAGCGTCAATTCAAACTGTGATACCTGCGTCGCCTTTGTCTGATTGTCAATGAACTTTACCGCAACCTTGACTTTTACATTGTCCCCGTCAGCTGTAAAGAATGGGTTTACCAATTCAGAGTAGAGGTAGTCCCTGCCGATTGGTTCAAGGACATTGCCAGATACATAATAAGCAAGCTCTTTATCCGTTGCCGTAGGGTACAGTTTAAAGAATGTTTCCAGAAATGCGGTAGCGTCGTTTATAGTGTCAGCGTCCACGCTGTTGTCAGCTTCTAGTGCTTTAGGTTCATAGACTGATGTTTTTACCTCTGGTGCAAGGGTCGGGTTCTGAATAATAACCAAATCTCCGTCCTTATCTACATGGACTTTGACTGTATAGGTTGCTTTGACATTACTTGTCTGTTCTCCCTCTTTTATCTGCTGATCTACTTCGTAGGTAGCGATAAATTCGTCCGTTCCAGACTGTGCCACGTCCCAGATTAGCACATCAAGAACACTAGAGCTGGTCGGTATATCCGTTCTTATGGTATCGACATTTAGTGCCTGCAACTCCTTTGTCAGATACCCATTGATAGAAGCAGTACGGGCTTCGATTGCTTCCTTGCTGTTGTTCCAAGTATAATATGACTTCGCAAAATTCTTTACAAAGTTTTCTATGCCGTTGGTATCATCAAGTCGTAGCTGTATGGTTTCCTTTTCATGTACCGTGTGCATATCAATAGCGGTAAAATTCTTATACACTCCAAAGCTCACGCTTGCGATAAGCACGACCCAAAGGGCGATTACCGATTTCTTATGTGTGCCTACCTTGACAGTACGCACCTTTTTTTCTTTGACATTTTCTGTCGACTTCATATTCCTCTTAAACATATTTTCTAAGTCCTTTCTATTATTTTACTCGTCCTGCACCGATTAAGTGCTGTTGCCAGTAACTATTATTCAAATCCGCATATCCTATCGGATTTCCTGCGTGGTACATCTGTGTCGGTGAAACAAGAATACCCACATGGGTTACATAAGTTCCTGCATTGTAGGTGGAATGGAAAAACACCAAGTCCCCAGCCTTTGCCTGCGAGAGTGGAAAATGTTGGGTAGCGTCATACTGGGCTTGTGCCGTTCTCGGTAAGGAGATACCAGCTTTTCCATAGCACCATTGCACAAGTCCGCTACAATCAAAGGAAGTGTTCGGGTTACTGCCACCATACACATACTTC
>JAGZRY010000070.1 GCA_018381425.1 Haemophilus parainfluenzae | reverse complement strand
AAAATCAACACCATGCAAGCCATAAAAAAGGGCAGTTATTTTAGCCGCCCTTGTTTGCTGGTGGATTATTCCCCGTTGCCATCTGTAGTTTTCTGTAGTTCTATGCGCTCAAGATTTAACTGCTCAATCTGTTTCACCACCTCTGAAAATCTGAAAATAAGATACCCGTTCAGTTGATTAAACGATTTCAAAAGTGCGGCCTGTTTTTCGGTTAAATCGGCAGCTTTCGCTAATTCGTTAAATAACGTTCCACCACCTTTCAACCGCTCTACTAAATCAACGCATTCCTCACGCATTTTTAGTTTGTGATGGAAGTCGTCCGGGTAAACCTCAAGGCATTTCCTATTGCTATCATGAATTAGCTTAAATTGGCGCGAAAGCTGGGCATATTCAAAGGATAATGGGTTGAATGATAGTTTCCCTTGGTATTTAGCTTTAGGCGCGCTGTGCTCATTTCCTTGCGTATTTTTAATTCCCCCAATTTTGGGGCGATTAACCGAGCTATTTTGAGCTTTCGCAAACTCGCAACCTGTTTCGCAGTTTCTTTTTATAAAGCCAGTATTATCAAGGGTTCGCTGCGTTTTGCTTCGTTTCGCAGTTTCGAAATTTCTTTCGCAGTTTTTTATCGCACTTTTAACCGGCTCAATATTGAGCTTGTTACCTTTAACCGAACCAATTTGGGATTGGTTCATTTCATTCACAAACTGATTTATTTTTCCTTGCTCATTGTTTTTCTTCCATTGCTCAAGCTGTGCTATTGGGTTAGTTGGTTTTGGTTTCATTTTCGCCCTCCGTTAAAACTGTGATAGTTTCTAAACGTCTGCCGGTAATATCTGTTTCGCCAATCTCAGCTTTCGCCCTGATTTTGGCTTGTAGTGCGTCTCTAAGTGAACAATATTGCCCTGCTGTGAATTGATCGCCGTTGTCATAGGTAAAAACAAGGGCGTAAGGAAATTTAGTGTTACTCATCATTTCGCCCCCTTATTTCCACCGTTAAGGTGATAGGTGGCTTCTGTTGATACATTGCGCAATGTGTTTAGAAAATATGCGTTGGCTTGAATTAATGCTCCGATATGTTTTACATTGTCATTGCTCATCGCTTGATTATCAAAATCCTGCTTAGAATCAGCAAAATGCCCTAAACGGCTTATCATATCGCCCAATTCCATTAAGCCATATTCGATAGATTCACAAAGACATTCGCTTTCTGTGCGAATTTTCTCTAAGGTCTGCTCACTTACATCGTTACTATTAACAACATCCTGAAGAGCTATTTGAATAGCATCATAACTAAGCATGGTCCACCTCCGCGAAAGAGATTGAAGGGAAAGTATTTGCTGATAAAGTGCGGTCTGATTGAAGATTGATTCTTCCAGCAAGCACTAAGACGAACTCACGGGCAAGCTTGGCGCGTGCATTGCGTTCGCTATCAGCGGTGATACGGATTTTTTGAAGGTGATTGGATAAATCAGTACGGCGAATGGCCGCGAAGATGAATTGATACATTTGCGTAAGTTCCTGATGTTGGTTTATAGGAACTACCGCTAGACTTTCCACGGTCGGGCGGTAGAACGTAACAAGGTGGAAAACTGCCACATCAGGAGGGCAGCCAGTCAAGGACTGCTCATTACGCTCTACCATTGAGAGAATGATCGGATTTAGATTGAAAACAAAATCCGCATATTCTTTAGGTGTGCGAATGTTACGAACAAAAAAAAGCACGGTCTAATGGCGTGCTGTCGTTCGCCTGATGTAAATAATTCAGCTTTCCACGGCTGGCAATCGTTTTTTTCGACTGCATGAATATATTGGCAAAAATATGGGGAGTTTGTAAAGCGGTTTTTGAAGGTTATTTCGATTTTTTGATATCTACTCAGTAGATTAAATTACACTACTCAGTAGTGCAATGTGTTTCTTTTTTAATCAATCTAAATGAGAATTACACTACTCAGTAGATCAGTCAGCTCATTTTTTAGTGTTTAATTACACTACTGAGTAGATAGCTTTATATAATTATTAGCCATAGGCTATGTTTTTTTATTGTGTTTTTTATCTGTAAAATTATTGAAAAAATGAACGATAAATATAGTTTGGTCTTTCGCAAAAATTCGGGTCAAAAGCTAAAATGACTTTTTCCATTTGTCACTTGGTCTTTCTGTCGCTTTGATGAATATACCAGCCTTGTTCACATCATTTAGCGGAAAGCACGTTAAGGCATAAAGTGAACATTGATTCTTGCCACCTTGTCGGGTGATTTGTAAAAGTTCAAATGATACTAATTCGTCAAGTGCATTTTTTAAACCTTGGCTAGATAAACCGAAATATTCCTTAGCTCTGTTTAGTGGTGCGCAAAGATCGCCGTTATTCTTGCCGTCATATCTTGCCAACAAGTGAAGAAAAGCTACTTTTGCGGAATTGCTCAAGCTAATAAATCGCGTATCATTTGCTACATCATGGCGCAACATTGAAAAAGTGCTGCCGTTTACTGATTTCTTGAATTGATTCTGTTTTTTTGAACTTCTGCCTTTTCTTTCTGCGTAACTCTTCATATAATAAACTCGTTCAATTGATATTTAATCTTGCCTATGCCCATTCTTGTGAAAGCATAGGCATTTTTGTTTATGAATGGTGACGTTCCCGTTCTGCCAGTGTTATCAATCGCCCCTTGCGCTCGTAGTAATTCATGCCTAAATTAATTAGCGCGGTGTTGGTGGCCTGCAAGGTTTTCAGTGTGTTTAGTTGTTCTGTAGTGAATCTGTCACGCACATTGCCAATAATGCCCTGCTGTTTCTTCCACCGGCGCACGTTTTCACCTAAAACAAGGCTATCCAGCATTTCCTGTTCCCTTGAGTAATAAAACGCTTTAGGGGCTTTATTGGTGCGCTGTAATGTTGCCTTGATTGCGTCCGTCATTTCGCGGTTATGGTCGATTGCCGCCAACCGTGCCTGTGTTTTGGCAAGCGTGTTTTTATAAACCGTTGGCGCAACCTGTCTTAACTGTTTTTCTGCGTCAATAAAGTGCTGTCTAACCGCTCTACCGATTTCGTTCTTCTCCATTAAGCAAAGGTGCTTTGCCATATCAAGGGTAACAATATAATCAACCCTATTGTGTCCTCCTCGGGTTTCTTTTTGCTCCCCCATTTTGTTGCGCAAAAAACAATCACTTTCTTTACTTGCCAATTTTGGCAAATCAACGACTAAACTTTGAACAATGGCAAAATCTTGATTTTCAATAAAGCCCGCTTGATTAATTCGCGCTTTAATCCACATTGAATAGTGCCGTTTTGATCTCAAAAGTCGGTGAACATCGCGTGCATTAATGCCCTGATTTCCACCATCAAGGGCTTGTGTAGTTTGTAATAGATTAATAATTTCAGTTTTCATCTTGTCGTATTTCCTTCCTGTAACTCATTGCCTAAATTCTCTTTAGTTGCTCTTGTGCGATTTCAATCAGACGATCTGCTTTGCCTAGCCGCTCATGGACGATTTTCCATATATCGGCGGGCGTTAGGTGGGATTTAAGTTTCCTTCCTTCCACCATTGCGCCGGTAACTTCTCGTAGATTGCCAATGTATGCCCGCGCCATTTCTAATGTTGGCTTTTCCTGTTCTTCGTTGGTGGTTTGGGTTGTCGCTTGGTCTGTCATTGCGCTCCTCCTAAGTCCACCACCGGCAAACTAACCGATTCCGCATTGTCTTCTTGCTTGTTAATTAGCATTTCAAGCCGTCCTTTCAGTATGTCTATTTCCATTAGGGCATAAGTAGCTTGGTCGCAAATAAACTCTAAAGTGTCTTTATGCGTGAGCGGAATCTGTACTTTTTGCCCGGTTTCATCGATTTGGGCTTGCGTTATTTTTCCATCAAGTGACAAGTCGGCTATTTCATACATACGCTCAATAATTGCGTAAATACTCCATAGCGTCACTGTGTTGCATTTTTCAGGTTGAGTTGATGCATTTGCATTATTCATAATTAAAGCCCCTATATGCTCGTCTCATTGCGTTTTTGACTTATTGCGTTTTCATGTAGAACATAAACGCCTACTCGGTGAGTTAAGCCGGTGTTGTCGGTTTCATCACGAAAGAACGTATCAATCAAATAACCTTGATTGCGCAATTCCTTCACTCGTGCTGGTGGGGAATAACCCCCCATTTGGCGTAGTTCGTTGGTGCTGTGCGGGCGTTCTCTCAGTCGTTCAATGGTAAATCGGCGTTGTTCGCCTGTGCTGGTGGTGGAAATAATCATTAACTCCTCCTATGCTCTTGCTTCTGCCAGTTTGGCAATGTAAGAGTTGATTTCACTTTCCAAGTAACCGACTGAATTAACCCCTAATTGAATTTTCTTTGGAAAGTCTGGGCGGTAACGCTTCGATTTAGGGTTTTGCCAATCGGCAAAGGTGGATTTGCTTACGCCTAACATTTTCATAGTGTCAAGGCGGCGGATAATGCGATCTGATTGATTCATTGTGTTTACTCCGTACTGGTTGGAATGGTTAAAGCCGTTTAGGGCTTCGTTGTGTCGGAGTGGATTAAAACAATAGCGGGGCTGTAATAGTGGTAAGTTATCAAAAGCTTTTGGTAAGAAGTTTTGGTAAGAGGGTTTAAGCCTTGTGTGTACTGGGCTTGTGCAATTTTGGTAAGAAGTAAAAATTTTGGTAAGAAGTGATTAGAAATAAAAAAGGCGGTGTTATTCCGCCTTGGTGATAAGATTAAGTGATTCTCTGATTCTTGGTCTGATCGTGTCAATTGTTCGCGTTTTGGTTGCCGGTTGTAGTAGCTCTATTATCTCAGTCTCAATATCCTTGCTAATCGCACTTTGATTAATTCCGCCATTTCCTTTTTGATACTTTCGCTTGCTTTCTGCAAGAAGATTAGAAAGCGCGCCAATTATCAATAAATGCGTTTCTCGTTCCCTAACATCATAAGCCTTGGCATTTCCTAAAACTGGTTCAGAATCTACCGCACTTTGTTGTACCTTGTTTTCAAGTTCAGAAATACGCGCTTGTAATTCTGCATTTTGGGATTTTAATCTGGTATTTTCATTATTTTGTTCATCTTCTGATTTTGGGATAGTGATTAATTTATTTTCTGCTAGTTTATAAATATCACTAGCTAAAATATAAATATTTCGTATTGGGACTTCTAAACCATCATTAGGGAAAGAAAAATTTAAAATAAAGTCTAAACTAACTAATCCTGATTCACTCTCTAAAAATCTATACGGCGAAAATCCATCTAGTATTATTTTTTGTTCGCTTTCATTTATCATTCTATTGGGAATTTGAATAAATCCATCAAATTGGATCATCTTCAAATTTTCACTTTCAGAATAATACCTACCTATCCCGTCATTATCTAGAGGCTTACCTATATCTATATTATAATCAGCAACACTAAAAAGCGTGCTGGAATATCTATCAATTAGTTTAGAATTTAAAAATCCAGTTAATTCAAAACTCTGATTAAATTCTGTTTTAACCTTGTTTGGTAGTAATTTTTCAATACGAATATATAAATTCAAGTCTTTATTTCTTGCAAATCTTAAAAGATCTTCAACGTCTAAACTTAAATTCTTTAAGGTATTAATATTTTTTTCACTCAAGACAAGATAAGAATTGCTAATGCTCATAACGCCCCTATACGCTGCCCTATTCATGAAAGGAAGTGCGACAAAATGAAAATAGGGTTTCATTCTTTCGGCGTGGGTAATTAATCCGCGCCTAGTCGCACCAATTCTTTAAATTCTCAAACAGTAAAACGCCGTCAAAATCGACCGCACTTTACCTCAGGTTTTATCAGTCTCTAAGCCACAATCTTTAAATGAAATTGCGGCAAAGTGCCTTGTGAGGATTGTTCTACAAAATCCGCCCATGCTTGCAATAGCTTAAATCGCTGTTCTAATTTCTCCCCTCTGTCGTAGGCAGTTTTTACCCGGTCTGAATTGAGGTGCGATAGTGCTACTTCAATCAAATCACTATTAAAGCCCTGATCATTTAAATAGGTGCTAGCGATACTGCGTAAACCGTGTGCTACTAATTTACCGGCATAGCCCATTCGCTTAATCGCGGCATTTGCCGTTTGCGTGTTCACGTGGGATTGCGGGTTCTTTACACTCGGGAATAAGTAAGTTTTTCCACCACTCAATTTTTTAATTTGTCCTAACAGGGCTAATGCTTGCCGTGATAACGTGATTCTATGTTCAATGCCGCGCTTCATTTGCTCTGCCGGAATCGTCCATATTCTGTTTTTCTCGTCAATATCCGCCCATTTCGCCGTAGCTGCTTCGTTCGGTCTTGTCATGGTAAGTAGTTGCCATAAAATCAAATAACGCGTCTGTAAGTGAATATGAGCGTTTTGTAGCGTGAACATAAATTCGCTTAAATCCTCAGGCTTAAGGGTTTTAAAATGTTCAACCGTTGGGCTGTCAAATTCCTTTGCGATATTCGCAGTGGGATTAAAAGAGATTAAGTCTCGGTGTAGGGCATAAGTCATGATCTCGTTATGCTTCTGAATCGTCCGTTTAAGCTTTTCTAAATGCCCTTCGTCTTGATACTGCTTAAATGCCTTTAATGCCATTGGCGCGGTAATTTGGGAAATAGGCAAATGGCCAAAGTGCGGCAATAAGCAACGATTGATCAGGCTTATAACGTCTTTTTGATAATTATCTGAAAAGTTCTTTTTGGTTTTGCGATACTCAAGCCACGCCCACGCCACCGCTTCATAGGTATTATTCAGCTCATTTTGTTTCGCTTGTTCTTGCTGTTGGCGATAGGTTGCCGGATCGATATTCTGCGCCAGTAAAGATAAATATTCCTCTCTGATTGCTCTTGCTTGCTGTAAGGAAATATCCGGGTATTTGCCGACGCCGATCAATGCCCTTTTCTTTGGTTGGGTGAAAGGCTTGTAATAGTTAAACCGCCATAACTTAGCCCCATTGGGTTTAATCAGTAGATAAAGCCCTTTGCCATCGGATAGGATAAATTCCTTTTCCTGCGGCTTTGCTTTGTCTATTTTCGTGCTGTTTAACGGTGTGATTGTGCGTGCCATATCGCTTCTTTCTAAGGGTTGAAAACTATTCTGAATAACTCCGACGGCTATTCAGACTTTTAAAAATTTGGATATAGCTAAAACATGAATAAAACCTTTCGCTAACAGGTTTAGAGGGTTTTTAGTTATACCTGTTTTGTTATATGGCTATCAGTATAACTAAACGTATAACTAAAATTCAAGGATTTTATAGGATTATATAGGAACGCTTAGGATATAAAAAAGCCCTTGAGTTTAATATTTTCAAGGGCTTTTAGGGTTTGATAAGTTTGCATTGGGTTATTATTTGGTGGAGCTGGCGGGAGTTGAACCCGCGTCCGAAATTACTCTACCTTCAGTACTACACGTTTAGTCTCGTCTTTAATTTCACTTAAGCATGCGGACAGACACGCTAAACTTAAGCTAGTTTGATTCAATTTAGTGCTTCGATCCTCAAACAGCGGCTTCCACACGATCTCGTTTTGGTTTGACTCCGCTTTATCCCCGTCTTACGAGCGGAAGCTGGGGAGCGAAGGCTATGAGCAGGTTATTAAGCTGCTAAAGCGTATTGTTCGTCGTTTGCGACTATTTTTTTGCGGTTTATTTACGAGGCCTACCGCACCTCGACGTGCACCTTGGGCTTCGCTAATCCCGTCGAATCCAGAATCAGCCCCAAAAT
>JAGZRY010000069.1 GCA_018381425.1 Haemophilus parainfluenzae | reverse complement strand
TCCAAGTAAAAACTTAATCAAAAATTTCGATCATATTTTTCATTATTACAATGAAAAACATTCATTTATCTAAATCGAGCCTTTTTCTTTCACTAATTTCTCAATTAGTTTAACTTCTTTTGTTTTCTCGCCTGCACCCAGTTTACGACATTGGCTGGTCTCTTTCGTATAAGTATTAAAATTAGTCATACTGGTTGGGCTTTTCATTTTAATCTTCATATCCAAATGATTACCGCAACTATTACAAGGTGAAACAAGTTCCTTATCATACTCTTTAAATTCTGGAGATTGTTCAATAATTTTCGCGACTTGTGGTGAATGCGCGGTTTTAAATAGGCGATCCGTAAAGTCATAACTTAACTTGTCATCATTCGCCTGCCATTTAGCTTTAGCTTGCAATAAATAACGCATCCAGCCTTCTTTTGTATCAATCTGAGAGATACCACGCATCAGCACAGTTTGATTTGCTCGATAGGTGATGTAATCAAAATGCTCGACTGGTAAAGGGGCTTTTGCCGCAGGCTTAACATGGCAAATCCAATCGCCGACTAAAGCTTGTTCTTGTTCAGTTTGCTGATGAGCTACCGTACACCCTGAGAATAATACAGCAACAAGACCACCCAATATTAATTTTCTCATGAGATATTCCTTTTATTGACAGTAGAGATAACATTCATCAGTACAAAGTAGGAAAAATTTTATTTAATCTGGAATATGTAAAAGACGGCAGTTACATAAATCATCACCCTCAAATTCGGATATTTCACCTGCAACCTTATTCGGAATTGGGAATAAACGCACAGTTAGCGGTTTATTTAAGCGAAATGCCATCGTTCCCGTATCACGCATAATAGCCGCTATACTTTCAGCCTTAGCATTTCCCGCCACAGGAACCGTATCTAAACCGATACCACATACTGCACTATAAGTCAGTAAAGCACGGATATCAAAATAGTGTTTTTGTGTACCTTCGGCTAAACCTAAATCTTCTGTCACCGCCAACATCAATCCAGAAAACCCAACCAATGGCACGTGTTGGATTGATTTAAAAACTTTTGTCAGTAAAGCAGAAACTTCTACTGAACCAGCCGCACCAAAATATGGCAATCCCATTAATTCATAAACTTTTGTCATGGATGCACAATTTTTAGATGGTGCCGCCGAACTATCAATGCCTGCAAATTCAAATGCACCCGACAATTTGACCGCACTTAACATATCTAGTATTTCATCTACATGATATTGCAGAGCCTGCGACATAGCTTGATAGCAATCTGCATAAAATTGATTATGAGGATACTTTGGTACAGATTTTAATACTTCGACTAATAAATCTGGTGTTTCTAAACCAATGACAAAACTGTTTGGCAAATGACTTAGATGATAACCGGCAGGGAAATAAGGAATAAATGGCTTACAGTTAAAATTGACAGTAAAGTTAAAATTACCTTCACCACGTGGTGTGATGTTTGCAATTTTTTGTACGGCATAAACAGATTGCTCAATGAGTTCATTATCTAACACACCATTTTCATCTAATGGCACGTTGACACAAGCATTACACAAGTCTCCATAAGCCGAGATTAACTCAGGCAATAAAGCAATTTCCTCTGTATTTCTAGCTGCACCAATAGCAAATCGAATACGAATTCCACTTTCATTAAATTTATTCAATAACTCCGTTAAATACTGTAAATCTGCTTTTGCCGTCTGCAAATTGGTTAAATCCAAATATTCACCAAAAGGATTGGTAATGACTCGAATCGATTGCAAGGTATAACCAGCTTTCTGCACAGCAGGCAATAACAAATCAACATCACGTTTCACCGAATAAAGTGCGCTTTCCCATTGCGATTTATCTTTATGTAATGTTAGAAAAAAACTTATTGTGCGAATACGACATAATTCTTTATTTTTATAATCCATGCGATACCTTAACATTTAATGTAGTTATTTTTGCTGCTCACGTTCAACAGCACGATAACCAATATCTCGACGATAAAAACGTCCAGACCATTGAATTTGCTCAGCCAGTTTTAGCGCTTTTTGTTGCGCTTCAAATACACTTTCGCCTAACGCAGTAACACAAAGCACGCGACCACCGTTCGTGACTAACTTGCCTTCTTCTGCAACGCCCGCTAAGAAAACTTTCTCATTTTCGACCGCACTTTGAGGCAAACCGCTGATTTCATCGCCTTTGCGATAATCTCCCGGATAACCTTCTGCTGCTAATACGATACCTAAAGAAGCCTTCGGGTTCCATTGGGATTTCACTTCGTCCAATTTTCCATCACAAGCCTTAAGACAAAGATCCACCAAATCCGATTCCAAACGCAACATAATCGGTTGGGTTTCCGGATCACCGAAACGGCAGTTAAATTCGATCACTTTCGGCTGACCATTTGGCATAATCATTAATCCGGCATACAGAAAACCGGTGTAAACATTGCCTTCTGCCGCCATGCCATTGACTGTTGGATAAATCACTTCACGCATAATGCGATCATGAATTTCTGGTGTCACCACTGGCGCAGGCGAATACGCGCCCATACCGCCAGTATTTAATCCTGTATCATTTTCGCCTACACGTTTATGATCTTGACTAGTCGCCATAGGTTCGACGTTTTTACCATCCACCATGACGATAAAACTTGCTTCTTCGCCATCTAAAAATTCTTCAATGACCACCCGACTGCCGGCTTTACCGAAGGCATTGCCAGAAAGCATATCGCGCACAGCCTCTTCCGCTTCTTGCAATGTCATTGCCACGATGACGCCTTTGCCCGCCGCTAAACCATCTGCTTTTACGACAATTGGTGCACCTTTTTCACGTAAGTACGCCAATGCCGGTTCAACTTCGGTGAAGTTTTGATATTCCGCTGTTGGGATTTTATGACGAGCGAGAAAATCTTTGGTAAACGCTTTTGAACCTTCCAATTGCGCAGCTGCTTGCATTGGTCCGAAAATGTTTAAACCGACTGCACGAAACGCATCCACCACCCCAATCACAAGTGGCGCTTCAGGCCCCACGATCGTTAAACCAATGTGATTATCTTGGGCAAATTTAACCAACGCAGGAATATCCGTTGCAGCAATATTCACGTTCTCGACTTTTTGTTCTAACGCTGTCCCCGCATTGCCCGGTGCAACGAAAATTTTATCCGCTAATGGAGATTGCGCCGCCTTCCAAGCCAGAGCGTGTTCACGACCGCCATTTCCGATGATGAGGATGTTCATAATGCTCCTTGTATCTTTTTGAATTTAATCCCCTCTTTAGCAAAGAGGGGGAAGGAATAAGTCGCTCATTGAGCGAAGTGACGACATAAATTAATGCCTAAAATGACGCATTCCAGTCAATACCATCACCATATTATGTTCATCTGCTGCATCGATGACTTCTTGATCGCGCATTGAGCCACCTGGATGAATCACACATTGAATCCCTACTTTCGCCGCTGCATCAATGCCGTCACGGAATGGGAAGAAAGCATCAGATGCCATTACACAACCGGCTACGGTTAAGCCTTCGTCCTGTGCTTTAATACCCGCAATTTTGGCCGAATATACACGGCTCATTTGACCTGCACCAATGCCGATGGTTTGGTTATCTTTGGCGTAAACAATGGCATTGGATTTCACAAATTTCGCCACTTTCCAGCAGAATAATAAGTCTTTTAATTCTTGTTCCGTTGGTTGACGTTTGCTGACCACTTTCAAATCATCCAAGCCTACCATGCCTAAATCCGCATCTTGCACCAACAAGCCACCGTTCACGCGTTTGAAATCTAAACGTTGGGTACGCGCTTGCCATTCTCCACATTCAAGCAAACGAACATTTTTCTTACGTTTCACCACTTCTTGCGCTTCAGCAGAAACTTTCGGTGCAATAATCACTTCAACGAATTGGCGTTCCACAATTTCATTCGCGGTTTTTTCGTCTAATTCACGGTTGAAAGCAATAATGCCGCCAAATGCAGAAGTTGGATCGGTTTGATAAGCGCGATTATAGGCTTCTAAAATATCTTTTCCTAAAGCCACGCCACATGGATTGGCATGTTTAACGATCACACAAGCCGGCTCATCAAATTCTTTCACGCATTCAAGTGCTGCATCAGTATCAGCAATATTATTGTAAGACAAGGCTTTACCTTGTAGTTGGTGAGCTGTAGCTACACTCGCCTCTTTCACATTTAAATCAACATAAAAGGCTGCATTTTGATGAGAATTTTCACCGTAACGCATGGTTTGTTTACGAACGAAGTTAAGATTTAAAGTCCGTGGGAATTGACCGCACTTCGCATTCGCATCTTCTTCCTCAGCTACATGGTACGGTTTCACCATTTGTCCAAAGTAGTTGGCAATCATGGAGTCATATTGAGCGGTATGTTCAAAGGCTTTAATCGCAAGGTCAAAACGGGTTTCAAGTGTTAAGCTGTTTTGGTGTTTATCCATTTCCGCAAGAATTGCATTGAAATCACCATTATTTACTACAATCGCCACATCTTTATGGTTTTTCGCTGCAGAACGCACCATGGTTGGACCACCAATATCGATATTCTCAACCGCATCAGCTAGGGTGCAATCCGGTTTAGCCACGGTGGCGGCAAACGGATATAAATTCACGACGACCATATCAATGCCTTCAATACCATGTTGCTGCATGATGGCATCATCTGTACCACGACGACCAAGAATCCCGCCATGCACTTTTGGATGCAAGGTTTTCACACGACCGTCCATCATTTCAGGGAACCCCGTATAATCAGACACTTCAGTCACCGGCAAACCATGTTGCTCCAATAATTTTGCGGTACCGCCTGTGGAAAGTAGTTTTACACCACGCTGTACTAAGCCTTGAGCAAATTCTACGATACCGGTTTTATCAGAAACACTCAGTAAAGCCTGACGAATTGGACGATCTGTCATTACATTTTCCTTTCATTAAATGGTTAAAAATAAGCGGGGTGAATTATAACGCAAACGTTTGCGTTTATATAGAGAAAATTTTCCTGGTAAGCGCACTTAAAGTGCGGTGGTTTATTTAAGCGATTTTAAAAACAAAAAAGCCCGCAAAATGCGGGCAATAAATGAATAAGATGATTAATTAACGTTTGCGGTTATCTAAAGAAAATACACCAGCACCAGCAAACACAAAATAGAAGAACACGAGAGAGTAAAGTAAAGCGAGTTCACCACCGTTCGCGATTGGGAAGAATAAATTTCCTTTACCTGCAGCGTGCATAAAGAAATACGCATAAGCCATCTGACCTGAAAGGATAAATGCCGCTGGGCGAACAAATAAACCTAAAATTAATAGGATTGAACCGACAATCTCGATTACTCCACCGACAATCATCATTGGATCGCCTACTGCGCCGTTACCACCCGTCATTGAAATTGGGAATTCCCAGAATTTCGCTGTGCCGTGTAAGATAAACATATACGCAGCGACGATACGCAATAAAGCTAAAACATACGGAGAGTATTTTTCTAAGTTTTTCATAAAGTTTTCCTAATAAAAAATAAAAAGTGATTTGAGAACGGGGTGTATATTAATGATTAACTCAAAGCTAAACAATACCTCAAATCGAAAAGGACTTTTTACTATTAGGAAATAATCTTACGCTTTACTGATTTTCTCAATCCATTGTAAAAATTCAACAGCTGGCATGAATCCGTTAACACGACTGCCTTCAATTTCTTTTCCATCTTGGTTAAAGAATAAAATAGTCGGCAAACCTAGCACTTTATATTTTGTCATTAAAGCGCGGTTTTCTTCGGAGTTTTTTGTCATATCAATCTGAAGTAGCAACATATCACCAAAGGCTTTTTGTACACTAGGATCGCTAAATGTCTCTTTTTCAAACTCTTTACAAGCCACACACCAATCCGCATAAAGATCGAGCATCACAAGCGGTTTGTTATTTTCAGCAAGTGCTTGTTGCAATTCAGCTTCGCTTTTTACTTGTTTAAATTCAACATGAGAAACCGCTTTATTTTCGACCGCACTTGGTGTTGAGGTTTCGCCCCAAACCCAAGTTTGAAGCGGTTTAACACTAATCATAGCCGCGACTAAAAAAAGAATTCGGAATACCCAACCTGTGCCATTTTTCGGCATTTGGAAAGCAAACCAAATGAAGAATGCGGTACCGAGCATCGCCCATAATCTTGGTGTCCATTCATCTGGCAAAATACGAGAAATTAAGAATACCGGTAATGCGAGCATCACAAAACCAAAGAGCTTTTTGACGGTTTCCATCCACATGCCTGATTTAGGCAGGATTTTATTCCCAAATAAAGTGATTAAAATCAGCGGTACGCCCATTCCCAATGCGAGCAAATAAAGCGTGATCGCACCAGTAAATAAATCACCACTTTGCGCCACATAAAGCAATGCGCCAGAAAGCGGTGCTGATGTGCAAGGTGAAGCCACTAGTCCCGCAATCATCCCCATTAAGAACACGCCACCAAAGGCACCGGCTTTTTGCTGTTGGCTAAGTAAAGAGAGTTTTGTTTGTAAGGAGCTTGGGAGCTGTAAGGTAAATACACCAAACATCGACAACGCTAACAAGACAAAGATGATTGATAAACCAATCATCACATAAGGATGTTGCAACGCCACTTGGAATGGCAAACCAATTGCAGCCACAACCAAGCCTAATAAGGTGTAAGTCACCGCCATCCCCTGCACATACACAAAGCTTAATGCAAAAGCACGCCACATATTAGGACGCTGATTTTGGCCAATCACTATCGCTGAAAGCAGTGGTAGCATTGGCAACACACAAGGGGTAAAGGCCAAACCTAATCCTAACAAGAAGAAACCAAATACAGCATATTTGCTGTTAAATAAACTTTCCGCTAAACGGTCTTGTTCTGCTTTAGGTTGTACTGAAAGTGCGGTCGAGTTTTCCGATGTTTTTTCAGTATTAGCGACCTGTGCAATAGGCAAATCTGCCACTTTAATTTCTTTCACTTCAGGCGGATAACAAAAGCCCTCAGTACAACCTTGGTAAGCAATTTCAACCACATCTTCTGCTTTTAATGGCGGCTGACTCGCTTTAAAAATAGCTTGCACGGGCTTTTTGAAAATCTTCATCAAGCCGAAATAAGGATCGTTATAATCTTCGGGTGAAATAGAAAATGTAGCTACATCAAATGATGCATTTTCTTCTTGATTGAGCTTCACGGAAATTTTCTCTTGATAGAGATAATACCCTTCTGCAATCGACCAATTGACGATCACATTTTCTTGATTCTCGCTTTTCGCAGCTGAAAATTGAAAAGCTTCATCCACAGGTAAGAAAGCCGGTTTCTTATCAAAAAGACCGGCTTGAGTGGAAAGTGCGGTAAAAATAAAAAATAAAAAAAGAAGAATTCGTTTCATCATAAAGTTCCAACTATTGTTCCTGCTAAGATTCTAGCATAGATAAGCGGAATGTTAATAATTTATGACTTAGATCATAAAATTAAATGTAATTTTAAAAATGACCGCACTTTTCTGTTGTTACAGCAATGTTACAACTATAGAATACGCTCATAACAAAATATAACAAGGAGCAATGAATGGCTACCCCAAAAATTCTCATCGTGGAAGATGAAGCGGTAACCCGTAATACGTTAAAAGGAATTTTTGAAGCTGAGGGCTATGAGGTATTACAAGCACAAGATGGTGCGGAAATGTATCGTCAGTTAAACTCAGAAACGGTCAATCTCATCGTATTAGATATCAACTTACCTGGTAAAAATGGTTTATTACTGGGGCGTGAATTACGTGAGAAAGCTGCAATTCCATTAATCTTCCTCACGGGGCGAGATAACGAGGTCGATAAAATTTTAGGCTTGGAAATTGGGGC
>JAGZRY010000068.1 GCA_018381425.1 Haemophilus parainfluenzae | reverse complement strand
CATTTCTCGCCGTATTGAAGGCGATGAACGTATCGAATTAAAAGAAGCATTGAGTTCCTTAGATGTACCGGAAGGCGTTGGTCTTATCGTGCGTACAGCTGGTGTAGGTAAATCACCAGAAGAATTGCAATGGGACTTAAAAGTACTTTTACATCATTGGGAAGCAATTAAACAAGCTTCACAAAGCCGTCCGGCACCATTTTTAATTCACCAAGAAAGTGATGTGATCGTTCGAGCGATCCGGGATTACTTACGTCGTGATATCGGTGAGATCTTAATTGATAGCCCGAAAGTATTTGAAAAAGCGAAAGCGCACATCAAATTAGTACGCCCAGATTTCATTAATCGTGTGAAATTATATCAAGGTGAAGTGCCGCTATTTAGTCACTATCAAATTGAATCTCAAATTGAATCAGCCTTCCAACGTGAAGTGCGTTTACCTTCTGGTGGTTCGATTGTGATCGATGTGACAGAAGCCTTAACGGCGATCGATATCAACTCAGCGCGTTCAACTCGCGGTGGTGATATTGAAGAAACCGCATTAAATACGAACCTTGAAGCGGCGGATGAAATTGCTCGTCAATTACGTTTACGTGACTTAGGGGGCTTAGTGGTCATCGATTTCATCGATATGACACCTGTTCGTCACCAACGTGAAGTTGAAAACCGTATCCGTGATGCCGTGCGTCAAGACCGTGCACGTATTCAAATCAGCCGCATTTCTCGCTTCGGCTTGTTGGAAATGTCGCGTCAGCGTTTAAGTCCATCATTAGGTGAGTCTTCTCATCATGTTTGCCCACGCTGTCAAGGTACGGGTAAAGTGCGCGATAACGAAAGCTTATCGCTTTCAATCTTACGTTTAATTGAAGAAGAAGCGTTAAAAGAAAATACCAAACAAGTGCACACTATCGTGCCGGTACAAATTGCGTCTTACTTACTTAACGAGAAACGTAAAGCCGTAAGCAGCATCGAAAAACGCCATGATGTAGAGATTATTGTGGTACCAAATGAAGCGATGGAAACGCCGCACTTCAGCGTGTTCCGCGTGCGTGAAGGTGAAGAGCTGAACGAATTAAGCTACAACTTAGCAAAATTCCATGAAGCGCAAGACGATGCATTCGTACCAGAGGAATCCCTTGTTTCACGTAATATTGAAACAGCAGCCGTGACATCTGAACAAGTGATGGAAAGTGCTGCGGTATCGCTATCTATCCCAACGGCAGCGCCAGCACCAGTTGAGCGCAAATCAGAAGGTCCTTCACTGTTTGCAAAAATTGTTGCTACAATTAAAGGTTTATTCGCTTCTGAGCCAAAAGAAGAAGAGAAAAACCAAAATAATCGTAATAATCGTAACAGCAATCGTAATAATCGTCGCAATCAAGATCGTCGTAATAATCGTCGTTCTCGCAACGAAAATAGTGACAATGCGAAAAATACAGACGAAGAAAATGTACGTCCAACTCGTGAGCGTGTGAATAATCGTCGTAATCGTCGCAACGTTAATGACGATGTTATTTCAGAAAGTGCGGTTAATTTAGCGAATGTTTCTGATGATAATTGTCAAGAAGAAAAAGCAGAGAAAGCTGTAGCTGAGCGTCGTCAACGTCGTGATTTACGTAAACGCGTTCGTATTGATGACAATGCAAATAACATCAATGAGAATGTTATTGAGGCCGTTGAAGTTCCTGCGATTAAAAATGAAGTGGTTGAAAACAACGCTGTTGATAATACAGAAGATAAACCACGTCAAGAACGTCAGCGTCGTACACCGCGTCATTTACGAGCATCGAATAATCAACGCCGTCGTCGTAATGAAGTGAAATCCCCAATGCCATTATTTGCTGCGGTGGCTTCACCAGAATTAGCAAGCGGTAAAGTATGCATTGATTATTCTGCTGTAAATGCACCGAAAGAAAATAATTTCTTATCGGTGGATGAGTTGCTTGAGCAAGAAAAAACGAAAAAAGGCGTGATTACGCCTGCAACAGGTATTGTTGTGGAAGAGAAATCTGTTGAAGCACAACCTGCGTTAGATTTCATTACTCAACCGGCAAATGAAGCGGTTCAACAGAAAGTGCAAGAATCATTAGAACGTTTGCATCATAAATCAGAACCTGTTACTCAAGTCGCAACGGCAGAAGTTGAACCACAAGAAAAAGCTGAGTTTGTTCGTTCTTATGTGTTCACTGGTCGTGCAGGTACTATTTCAGCGGTACAACACACTAAAGCTGCGATGACACTGGCTAAAGCACCAGATGAAGAGTCTAAGCCATTCCCAATTGTAGAATGGACGGAGTCTCGTTATTACTTTAATGGTAAAGGCGCGGCAGGCCATCATAGTGCAATTAGCCATATTTATTCTGAACCGACACAAGCGAAAGCAGAGTAATATCTTAATCATAAAGACGGAACCAATAGGTTCCGTTTTTTATTTTGTGTATTTTTAAAACATTGTGATTTAAAAGTAGTCAGTCAGATAATTTTTTTATTTTCTTGCTTGACGGGGTGGGGGAAAAAACGTATTATTCACCTCGCTTAAATCACGGAGGAATGGTCGAGTGGTTGAAGGCACCGGTCTTGAAAACCGGCGAGGGTTTACGCCCTCCGTGAGTTCGAATCTCACTTCCTCCGCCATCAAATACAAAAAATCCCTAAGTCGAAAGATTTAGGGATTTTTGCTTTTCACTCTATTTCAAAAAGATCTTATTTTTTGACCGCACTTTCTTGTGCTTCTTTGAAGGCAAGGTATTCTTCTAAGGTCTCAATGGCTTCTAAACATTTTTGACGACGCGTTAAATAAATTGCGGCTGTTTGCTTATGTACATCTCGTTGAATATCTGTTTGAGCCGTATTCGCTTGTGCTTTAGCTTCTTCGTATTTTTCCGTGAGTTGCTGCAAGGCTTCATAATATTTTTCTAGACGCTCTCTTGGCGGAAGTCGATGAATGCTATGTTGTGATTTACTGCTTGCAACTTGTGGCTCTGCTATTTTCGGTTGAATGGGCTTTTTATGCTTGCGATTCATGGCTTCCGTTAAGACGCTACATTGCCCTAAAAGATGTTCTGCCATAAATACAATTTGCTCTTCATTTTGATGGGGGATATTAGATAGCTTAGTTAAGCTCTGCTGGATTTCTTTGAGATAAAAACCGACGGTTTCAAAATCTTCGGTAAATAAAGTGCGGTTAAATTTCGCGTTGATTTTTTTATCAGAGTCAGTTTGATAGGCTTGAGTCAGTTGCTGTACTTTTTGCTCTAGCGTATTGAGTAATGATTGAATAGACATAAAAAATCCCCGCATAATGTATGCAGGGATTATAACGATTAAAGGGTTATGGCTGCAATCCAACCGAATGCTAATAGTGGGATATTGTAGTGAATAAAGGTTGGCACAACAGAATCCCAAATGTGGTCGTGTTTACCATCTATATTTAAACCGGATGTCGGCCCGAGTGTTGAGTCAGAAGCCGGTGAACCCGCATCCCCTAATGCTGCTGCTACACCTACGATAGCTACTGTCGCAAGTGGTGAGAAACCAAAAGAGAGGCAAAGTGGTACATAAATTGAGGTGATAATTGGTACAGTTGAGAAAGAAGAACCAATACCCATGGTAATCAATAACCCAACGAGTAACATTAAAAATGCCGCAACGCCTTTACTTTGAATCGCACCAGTTGAAAGTGCATCAACTAATTCTTTCACACCACTTGTGGTATTAATCACATTAGCGAAACCAGACGCTGCAATCATAACAAAGCCGATCATCGCCATTAAACGTAAGCCTTGTTGGAAAATATCATTACTTTCCTTGAGTTTGAAGATACCGAATACACCGAAAATTGTTAAACCGACTAAACCACCAATAATTGTAGAGCTTGTGAAAAGCTGTGTGGCAAAAGTCGCGACAATTGCGACCGCACTTGCGGTAATTTGGATAGGTTTAATGTTTGCAATGTGTTGTTCAATTTCAGTTGTAGTTGGTTCAGTCGTTGTCACAACATACTCGCGCGGTTTGCGATAGGTAACAAACACAGCAGTGAGTAAACCAAGAATCATACCTGAAACAGGGATAAGCATAGCAAGAGAAACTTCACCTACACTAGTTTGTAAGCCGAGTGATGCACCAGCAAGATTGATATTTTTAACTAAAACACTTTCAATAAAGATTTTCCCGAAACCGACAGGTAAGATCATATAGGTTGCCGTTAAACCGAAGGTAATAATACAAGCGACTGCACGACGGTCGATTTTTAAACGGTTAAAAATAGAAAGTAACGGCGGCACAACAATCGGGATAAACGCAATGTGCACTGGGAGTAAGTTTTGGGATGAAATGGCGAATAAAAGTAAAATACTAAGTAGCGTATATTTAAACCAAGCTAAATTTTTGCCAGTTGGTGTTTTATTCATTCGGGTAATGATTTTGTAGGCAAGCAAATCAGTGATGCCAGATTTTGAAATCGCAATGGCGAAAGCGCCTAACATGGCGTAATTCATCGCTACTTCAGCACCACCACCTAAACCACCTGTAAAGGCTTCAATGGTTTTTCCTAAACCTAAGTCACCACATAAGCCTGCAGTCAGAGCGGAAATCACCAGTGCGATAACCACGTTTACGCGCAGCAAGCTTAACGCCAGTAGCACGACAATTGAAATAACAACGGGATTCGATAGCATATTGTTGTTCCTTATTGATTAATTAAAAGAAAAAGGTCGCATAAAAGAAAATTGGTTTAAGATTAAATGTCGCATAGTAATAAACTCCTGTAATTAATGATAAAACAAAACCCCTCGAAAGTTGCCTTCCGAGGGGTAAGATTTTTTTGGATCTTTATCTTGTCAGCTCGGAAGAAATCTTCCAAGCACACCAACAGCCTGAAAGATTATTCAGTTGAATGGCGATGATGGTGACGAAGAATAAAGTTCATTTGAAACTCTCTTATTTAGATAACTAAATTGAATTAATTTTTAAAATACGGTAAACCGAAAACGATTGCAAGTCTTTTTTCTAAAAAATTTTGAAAATTAAAGTGCAGTCTGATTTTCAGTAGTTTTTCCCGTTTCATCGGTTTGAGCAATATGCGGAAAACCACCAAGATCTTTTAAGTGATTGACCATATAGCAGAATAATTCCGCAGTGCGTTCGGTGTCATATAGCGCAGAGTGTGCTTGTTTACCATCAAAAGGAATTTTTGCCGCCTGGCATGCTTTGATGAGAACCGTTTGTCCAAACATAAAACCGGCAAGCGTTGCGGTATCAAACATCCCGAAAGGGTGGAATGGGTTGCGTTTTACGCCCGTACGTTCAGCAGCAGCCATCACGAAGCTTTGGTCAAAAGCCGCATTATGTGCCACGATAATAGAACGCTGACATTCAGAATCTTTTTGTCCTCGACGCACCATTTGGAACAATCCTGTGATGGCATCTAATTCAGATACGGCACCTCGCAATGGATTGTGAATATCAATCCCGTTAAATTTGAGTGATTCCGGATTAATATTCGCACCTTCAAATGGCTCAATATGAAAATGGCATTTTTGATCGGGGTGTAAATTGCCATTATCATCCATTTTTAAGGTGATTGCCGCAAGTTCTAAAAGCGCATCTTTTTTGGCATCAAACCCAGCCGTTTCCACATCAATAATGACAGGAAAGTAGCCGCGAAACCGATTTTTTAATTGGTGGTGATAAGGAATTTCAGGTGTATCTGACACAATGTATTCCTTAATTCCCTAAAGCTGATTTTGCACTTTTATTTTCGATAAACTCGATCTTATAACCATCTGGATCTTCAACGAATGCAATCACGGTTGTGCCACCTTTAACAGGGCCAGCTTCGCGAGTTACTTTACCGCCATTAGCACGTACCGCTTCACAAGTTGCGTAAATATCATCTACGCCAATAGCAATATGACCGTAAGCATTACCAAGCTCATATTCAGTCACGCCCCAGTTGTATGTTAATTCAATTTCAGTTGCACTCTCACCATCCTCGTAACCTAAAAAGGCCAGTGAATATTTATACTCAGGGTTTTCACTTGTGCGTAATAAACGCATACCTAAAACGTCTTGATAAAATTTAATAGAGCGGTCTAAATCACCCACTCGAAGCATGGTGTGTAAAATTCTCATCTTATTATCCTTTTTTTATTGGGTTGGTCGGTATTATAACATAGAAATTTTTAAATAGACTTAGGACGTAATTTATCCCAGAAATTAGAGTCGTTTAAATAACGAAAATGAACTAATCATTTGGAGTGGTCGGAGCTCTGTTTCATATTCGGCTTTGGTAATCTGTTTCTCGTTGTAGTGGCCTAGCTATTACAAGGATACGACAAGTTGTAAATTATTATAGGAGAACAAAGATGTTTTCATTCTTAAAAGCATCTCCTCCAGCACCAAGAATTGAAAGTTCTAGAACAGATGCCGAGTATAAAAAATTACGTTGGCAGGTATTTGCTGGAGTATTTATCGGGTATGCGGCTTATTATCTTATCCGCAAAAACTTTTCTTTAGCAATTCCTTATCTTATTGATGAATATGGCTTTACTAAAGCTGATTTAGGTACAGTTGGGGTAGCGTTATCACTGGCTTACGGTTTTAGTAAGTTCATTATGGGGAATATTTCTGACCGAAGTAATCCTAAATATTTTATTACTATTGGTTTATTAGGTTCTGCATTAGTGAGCTTAATTTTCGGTTTAGTACCAGGCGTGCTTTCTTCTATTCCATTGATGATTGTGTTAGCTGCATTAAATGGCTGGTTCCAAGGAATGGGATATCCACCAGGTGCAAAAACAATGACCAACTGGTTCTCGGTTTCTGAACGTGGTGTTTGGTGGAGCTGGTGGAACGTATCGCATAACTTAGGTGGTGGTTTAATTGGTCCATTAGCGATCCTCGGTTTATCGATTTTCGGCGTATGGCAATCTTTATTCTATTTACCAGCCTTAATCGCGATTGTATTGGCATTCATCATGTTCTATTTAATGCGCGATACTCCAGAATCACAAGGGTTACCACCGGTAGATGAATGGAAAGGTGAAAAAATCGTAGAGAAAGTCGAATCGGCTCACACGCTTTCTTCTAAAGATATTTTCATGAAATACATCATTAATAATAAGTTCTTATGGGCGATTGCACTTGCGAACGTATTTGTGTATTTCATTCGTTATGGCATCATTGACTGGGCACCAACGTATCTAAAAGAAGTGAAACACTTCTCTGTAGACAAACAAAGTTGGGCGTATTTCCTTTACGAATATGCAGGTATCTTTGGTATGCTTGCTAGTGGTTATTTGAGTGATAAAGTCTTCAAAGGTCACCGTGCACCGCCGATGTTATTATTCCTAACCGGTGTATTAATCGCGATTATTGTTTATTGGAAAAACCCAGAAGGAAATCCACTCGTAGATAATATTTGTCTTGTAGCTATCGGTTTCTTAATTTATGGTCCAGTAATGATGATCGGGCTTCAAGCGGCAGACCTTGTACCACGTGTGGCAACCGGTACAGCGACAGGTCTAACCGGGCTATTCGGTTACTTATTAGGTTCTGCGAGTGCAGGCTATGTAATGGGCAAATTGGTCGACTTATTTGGCTGGGATGGTGGTTTTTATGCCTTGATCGTTTCTTGCTTCTTAGGATTTGGTTTCATTGCTTTTACCTTACTCCATAAGCCGAATGCAGCGTAATAAATATTATTTTACCTAAATTAAAATGTGGCTAAATTGTATTATTTAGCCACATTTTTTTGTTATTTATTTACCTGACTATTATGCTAAGATAATACGAATATTTTTATAAAAAGGAAAAATGAATGAATACAACAGGCCTTTTTAATCTTTCTTGGCAACGTTATTTAAATTTACTGTTTTTATTATTAAC
>JAGZRY010000067.1 GCA_018381425.1 Haemophilus parainfluenzae | reverse complement strand
AAAGTGAGAAAAATCTTGATTTATTCCGTGATAACCCTGAAAAGTATTTAGGTAAGGGGGAATAATGCTAGCAAGAATGTTATTTCAATCTTGGCGTTTCAGCATTAAACGTAAACTGCTGGCCGTTATTACTATTTTCTTAGCGGCTGGCTTAGTCTCTGCACTCTTGGCAGTATCCATTGATATTGGTGACAAAATGGCAAAAGAGCTGAAGTCTTACGGAGCCAATATTTTAGTTGAACCCGCAAGTAATGCAGCCTTGCCTGATGAACTCAGTCATAACACAGATTTAAGTAGCCAAGATTTCCTCGATGAAAAAGAGCTGCCTAACATTAAAGATATTTTCTGGCGAAATAATATCGTAGGTTTTGCCCCCTTATTAAGTGCAGATGTAAAAGCTGAAATGCTTTCCGAAAAAACTCATGATAAATCAACCGCACTTGGACAAATTAATGTGCTAGGTACGTTTTTTGATCACAATATCCCTGTACCAGATGAAGATGATTACCACACAGGACAAAAAATTATTAGTCCTTATTGGCATGTGCAAGGGGAATGGGTAAATGATCTTGATACGTCTGAAGGTGAATTTATTCCGGCGCTCATTGGTGAGCAATTGGCTCAAAGAACAGGTTTAAAGCAAGGTGATAAGATCCAGCTTCGCTATCAAAATAATGAGCTAGATAATCAAAGTACGGTCGAAATTACCGGTATCTTATCCACAGGTGGGACTGAAGATAATCAATTAGTCATGCCACTCAATGCTGTACAAAAATTACTGAGTTTAGAAGGGAAAATTCAATCAGTCAAAGTCTCTGCGCTGACCGTACCTGAAAATGACCTTTCTCGTAAAGCGCGTGCGAATACCGATGCGTTAGATGCCGAAGAGTACGATCGTTGGTATTGTACCGCTTATGTTTCTTCTATTTCACACCAATTAGAAGAAGCAATCTCAGGTGCCATTGTTCGCCCAATTTGGCAGGTTGCGGCATCAGAAGGCGTCGTCATTGGTAAAATCCAATTATTGCTTGCTGTTGTTACTCTCGCCGCTTTAATCGCAGCAGCTATGGGGATTGCCTCATTAATGAGTACAGGGATCATTGAGCGCTCAAAAGAAATTGGTTTAACGAAAGCCTTAGGCGCATACCAATGGCAAATTGCCTTATTATTTTATTGTGAAGCCATTATCAGTGCCTTAATTGGTGGCACTCTTGGTTGTATTGCAGGTTGGGGCTTAGCAAGATTTATTGGTTCAGCGCTATTTGGCGTACCACTGAATTTCGCTTGGATTGTCATCCCTTGCGTATTGATGCTGTCTATTTTAATTGCTGTGGTGGGCACTTGGTTCCCAGCCCATCGTATTGCCAAACTTTACCCTGTGGAGGTGCTGTATGGCCGCCAATAAAAGTATGTTTTGGCGTTTAATCTTCCAAGCATTACGCCTACGTTTACAACGAGTATTTATTATCTTCTCTGCGTTGACTGTCGGTGCGTCTATTGTTACCGCAATGGCAGCGGTATATTTTGATATTAATACCAAAATGAGCCAAGAGCTCCGTACTTTTGGTGCAAACTTTTACATTGGTGCAGCTAATGGTGGTTTGATGAAAGAACGCCAATTAAAGCAAATTCTTCATCATGCGCCCGATAATTTCATCACGGCAGCCAGCCCTTATTTATATGGCGTTGCGCGAAGTGATTTAGAAAAAATCGTCATTATGGGCGTGTGGTTTGAAGATATGCGTGTGCTTGCGCCTTATTGGCAAATTACCGGCTCAGCTATTAATGTCAATTTTGACGATCGCAATGCCATGATTGGTAAAACTTTGGCGGAACGCCTTAATTTAGGTGTTGGAAGCAAATTAACTCTGTCTAAAAATGCCGTTGAAAAACATGAATTCACGATAAAAGGTATTGTTGAGGCAGGCGATGCCACAGACAACATGTTAATCGTTAGCTTAGAATTTGCACAAAGTTGGTTAGATAAAGAAGGATTGGCAAACAACGCCTTGCTCAATGTCAAAAATGAACAAGGTAACGTCGCACAATTTGCCCAAGACATTATGCAACGCCAACCCGATCTAACTGCTCGCCCAATTCGAAAAGTCTCAGCATCTGAAGGGCAGATTTTAGATAAAATTAAAGGATTGATGGGCTTAATCTCATTGGTCATTTTGATTCTCGCCACCCTTTGTGTGAACACCACGTTGATTGCGATTGTTGGTGAGCGAGCAAAAGAATTTGCACTACAAAAAGCCTTAGGCGCTAAACAAAGTGACATCATTAAACAGATTAGTACTGAGATTCTGATCATTGCACTTTGTGCTATTGTTGCGGGACTGATTCTCGGCTACATTTTGGCACAATTACTTGGATTAACCGTATTTAAATCTTACATTGATATGCGTCTACCGGTTATTCCTATTACTATCGTCTTATCGTTATTGGTTGCCTTTATTGCGGTGATTGTACCAACCAAACGAGCTTTAAATATTCAAACCGCAAATGTGTTGAAAGGGGAATAAAATGAGTGAATTTGTGATTGAAACGCAACATTTATATAAACGATTCGGGCAAGTCACTGCTTTAGAAGACATTAATATTCAAATTCGCCAAGGTGAATTTATTGCCATCATGGGGGCATCGGGTTCGGGTAAAACTACGCTCATGAATATTCTAACTGGCTTAGATACCGCCAGTGAAGGTAAAGTCATTTTAGATGGTGTCGATGCCGCACAACTGGATGAAATTGGTCGTCAGCGTTTTCGTGCAGAAAAAATTGGTTTAGTCTTCCAACAATTCCATTTAATTCCTTATTTAACCGCTCTTGAAAATGTAATGCTCGCACAGCACTATCACAGTGTGATTGATGAAGCGGCGGCTAAAGCGGTACTCGAACAAGTGGGATTAGGTCATCGTATTGATCACCGTCCAAGCCAACTTTCTGGAGGCGAACAACAACGGGTATGTATTGCTCGTGCATTAGTGAACCAACCTCCGGTTATTTTTGCCGATGAGCCTACGGGTAACCTAGACGAAAAAAATGAAGCACTTGTACTGGATTTACTACAAGAATTAAATCGCCAAGGTCGAACCATCGTCATGGTTACACACAATCCTGAATTGGGTGAGTTAACCGATCGTGTTATTTATCTCCATCACGGAAAATTTGTAAAAGAGGACATTCATGAAAAATAAATTCGTAAAATTACTCGCGATAAGTGCGGTCATTTTCGGCAGTGTTTCTTGTAAAGACGAAGTCGCTGCAATTGGTCAAAAAGCACCAGATATTGCAGCCTATGATTTACAAGGTAAAGAAGTGAAACTTGATGATTGGAAAGGCACTCGCCTACTGACATTCTGGTCTGAAACCTGTGGTCGATGTGTCGCTGAGTTAAAAGAATTTGAAAAATTGGCTGAAGCTAATTCAAATAAAGTTCAGCTTATCGCTATTAACGTAGATGGTGATAAAGTGGATACCAAAGCCGTGGTCGCCAAACGTCAGCTTACGCTCCCGGTTATCAAAGACCAATTAAAAATCACAGCGGAACGCTATCAGCTTATCGGCACGCCAACAAGCTTTGTGATTACACCTGAAGGTAATATTCAGGCTAAATATGAAGGCGCGATTCCCGCAGAAGATTTAGATAAATTATTTAAAGGCTAGCCAAAATGCAAAAACGAATTTACTTACTCTCTATTTTTTTACCCGTTTTAGGCTTTTTATTTGCAACCCCTGCCCTTTCTGCCGAAGCTGACTTAATGAAAGCAGAAAAGATATATAAACGCTCTTGTGCTACTTGTCATGGGAAACAAGGCGAAAAACCAGCAATGGGTGAGTCTAAAATTATTAATCAACTAAAACCAGAAGAAATTTCAACCGCACTTTCAGAACGAAAAGCGGGAAATATTACAGGTGCAGGGAGTCCTGCAAAACAACGTTTAAGTGAACAAGATATTCATAATTTAAGTGAATATATTCAAACACTAAAATAGTTTTTGAAATTTTTTTAAACTAATTTTAGAATGTAAGGTCTTAGAAAGGGCTTAGTTTTTATAAGCTAAGAAATTTTTTATATATCAATAAAGGATTGTTTATGAACAAATTTACTAAAATCAGTGCAACTGCATTATTTGCATTATTCTTAACTGCTTGTGATAAACCAGCAGATAAACCGGCTCCAGCAAAACCTGAAACTACTCAGCCTGCGCCAGAAGCTAAACAAGAAGCAGCAAAACCAGCTGAAGCGCCCCCCGCTCAAGAACAAGCTGACTACAACAAATTACTTGAATGGAACGCAAGCCAAGCGCAAGCTCAAATGGCTGCACAACAAACACTTCAATCTGATTTAACTGCTGCGGTTCAAGCAAAAGATGATAAAAAAATTGAAGAAGCAATCAAAACTTTCAACAAAACAGTTGAAGATACTATTGCAAGCTTAGATAAATTAGATATTACTGCGCCTTCAGTGAAAAGTATTAAAGATCAAAATAAAGAAGTGCTTGCATTATCAAGCGAATTATTAGTTGATCAATTAAACTTAGCAACTAAAGCACCAACTGAAGAACAAACTAAAGCTTACCAAGCTAAAGTTGAAAAACTACAAGCTGCAGTAGCTAAATTACAAAAAGACGGTGCTGATTTAGCACAAAAATTTGCACCTGCAGCACCAGCTGCTCCAGCTGCAAAATAATTAATCGTTAAGATGAAAAAAAACCTTACTGTAAAAAGTAAGGTTTTTTTATGCACTTATTTTAGTATTTTACTTTTCAACACATCTACAAATCGTTCTGTTGCCTCTTCCCAACGATCTAAATATAACGCAGGCTCAATCAACTCTAATTCATTCAATAAAAATGTATTGTCAATAATCGTTCCATCTACTCGTGCATAGACGGGCATTTCAGGCAATTTATGTAAAACATGGCATGCTGTTTCAATAATATGCTCATCAACCTCGACAGGGAAAATTTCAACTTTATATTGTGAATTCGCTCGCCATTCATTTTGAGGTGGCTGTCGGCGAATAGCATGACTAAATACACCATTGAAAAAAATCAAGCTAGTTTCACCATTTATTGCTACTTCAGGAATAAACGGCTGTAACACAACTTGCTCACCATACGCAGAAAGATTGGGTAACGCTTCACCTTGTTTGAGTTTTGTCACCAAATTACCACTCTGCCCTACAGCAGGTTTAATGACAAATTCAGGCCAATCTTGGCTTTCAAGTGCGGTCAACATTTCAGATGTTTTTGTTGAGCAAATAAGAGTAGGAATAACATTGACACCCCAATTCTGCAAATCACATAGATAGCCTTTATGGCTATTCCATAACATTAATTCAGTAGGATTGATGAATGCATTCTTATGCTGTTTAATCCATTGAGTAAATTCATCATAGAAATTTGCATAATCCCATGCTGCTAAAGGCAGAATAAAATGGCTATGTAATGTTTCTTGCCAAGGTAAAAATTGAGTAGAAATACCTTGATTAGAAAGTTGTATTTGTACAGGGATAAGATTTTGAGGGGCCGAAGGATAAGTTTTGCAAGTAGTGATCGTAAGCATGGTAAATAATGACTGGTTTGAGCATAAAGAAGATGCGCCAATCATTAAACTAGCGCATCGATTTCAATAATTATTTTACTTGAGCAAAATATTTTTCAAGACGACCTTTGTTCGTCATGGATTTCTTCTCAAGATCTTTCACCACTTTCTCTGCTTGTTCTTTGTTTGGTAGATTATCACCTACTTGAATCACACCATTCATATTCATCGAGCGGTGTACAGGGCAAGTATAAACATAAACGCCTTCTTTATCTAAAGTGATCGTAAGCTCCTGATCTTCTTCAGATTGGAATTTTTGTGCGCCTTCAGGAATTGCTTTGCTGTGCACAAAGTGGCTTTTATTTTCTGGACGAAATGTCACTGTATCACCTGGTTGTACTTTTAAATAACCCGGTTCAAAAACCATTGATCCTTCACTATTTGAATTTAACATTTTAATGTCATAATGAGCGGCTTGAGCAGCAAAACTTAAACCTAATAATGCTGCAAGTACGATTTTCTTCATTTTCATTTCCTTCTAAGAATGTGCTGATTTACGTTGTGGACGAACCACTGGCAAACCGGCACTACATTGCAATAATTCAACGTTTACACGATATAAACGATTAATGGTTTCTACTTGTAAAACATGATGAGCGTCGCCCACACCTTGCACTTTACCTTCACCAAGTAAAATCAACTCATCTGAAAATTGAGCAGCAAGACTTAAATCATGTAATACCATTATAGTAATCAGATTTTTCTGTTTCGTATAGGTGTAAACTTCTTCTAATAGATTAAGCTGATGATGCATATCTAACGCACTCACCGGCTCGTCCAACATTAAAATCTGTGGCTCACGTAATAAAACCTGAGCAAACATCACCATTTGACGCTGTCCACCACTGAGATTCAAAATATCACGATGGGCTAAATGACCAATACCTAATTGAGCCATAATACTTGCTGCTTCAGTGAGAAGCTCATCGCTCACTCGCATCGTTAGACTATCCATTCGTCCCAAAAGGACAACTTCAAGTGCGGTCAAGCTTGCATCTCCCCGGCTATCTTGAGGCATATAGCCAATTGGTTTACGCCAATCCGCTAACTTCGTCCGTTCTAGCTGTTTGCCTTGATAGGTAATCATACCTTCATGTGGCAATTCACCAAAAATGGTTTTCAGCATGGAGGATTTCCCCGTGCCGTTTGGCCCAAGCACCGTATACACTTTGCCTTCCTCAAAACGAACATTAATGTGATCGGCTACGGTGAGTTCACCTCGTTTTACCGTAAGATTCTTTAATTCTAACATTATTGTCCCCTCTTGTTATTTAAAATAATCCAAAAGAAGAAAGGCACTCCAATAAAAGAGGTAACAATCCCCACTGGGAACAATGCTCCAGGGATAATAACTTTGGACAATACCGAAGAAAGGGATAAGAATGCTGCACCAACTAACATTGCGCCCGGTAAGAAGAAACGTTGATCTTCACCAAGTAACATTCGAGCAACATGTGGTGCAACTAAGCCAATAAAGCCAATCACGCCCACAAAACTAATTGCTGTCGCCGTCATCATTGCGACAAGAACTAAAACCTTGATACGTAATACTTGCAAATTGATCCCAAGACTCGCTGCACGATCTTCACCTAAACGAAGTGCGGTCAATTTCCAAAGCTCTTTTGAAAGTAATGCTACGCATATCGTCGTCACAACAGTAATGATGATTAAACTTTGCCACGTGGCTTTATTTAAGCTACCGAATAGCCAAAACAGAATTTGTTGCGAGACTTCGGGAGCCGAAATAAATTGTACTAATGAAAGTAAGGATTGAAAAATAAAGAGCAATGCAATCCCTACCAACACGAGCATTTCAGAATTAAAACGACGTTTAGACGCGAACAAGAAAAGAATCCCTGACGCAAGCATGGTCATGACAAACGCACCAATTGGCACTGCAACTTGTACCGGTAAACCAAAACTTCCGAAAGCAATCACAACAGAAGCCCCAAAACCTGCCGCAGCCGCAAGACCTAATGTATAAGGACTCGCCATAGGGTTATTTAATAAGGTTTGGATCTCTGCCCCACCTACAGCCAGTGTTGCCCCGACTACAAGCGCCATCAATGCCATAGGTAAACGTAAATTATGCACAATATTGTCTGTCATTTTATCGACTTCACCGATACCGAATAACGCATTCACAACTTCAGATACCGATAGCATCGCTGGGCCTGTCATCACGTCGAGAATAAGGCTAACCATGCCAATCACAAGAAAAGATAAAATAACAAACCAGCGTTTGCGTTCAAGCTTACGCTGGTTAGCCACAATATCTGCTACAACAGAATTGTTTTTCATTGATTA
>JAGZRY010000066.1 GCA_018381425.1 Haemophilus parainfluenzae | reverse complement strand
ACATCAGATGGGATGTTTGCATAACGACGGTCGTTATGTGCAGAGTTTGGATCTTTCGGATCTAAATCTGGAGGAGAAATGTCATAAGAACGACGCCAGATATGAACTTGTTCGTCACCGTATTGCTCTGCGGTTGCTTTTTTATCTAAGCCTTGTAATGCACCGTAGTGACGCTCATTTAAACGCCAGTTTTTCACTTGAGGAATCCATAATTGGTGAGATTCTTCTAACACGATGTTACAGGTTTTGATTGCACGAGTTAAAACAGAAGTGAAGGCGATATCAAATTCATAGCCTTTCTCTAACAATTTTTTACCCGCTGCTTTTGCTTCTTCTACGCCGCGCTCGGTTAAATTCACATCACGCCAACCAGTGAATAAATTTTTTGCGTTCCACTCACTGAAACCGTGACGAATAAATACTAATTCCATAAGGATCTCCTAAGTATTGATAAAAAATGAATGATTCTTTTATAGCAAAAAATCGTTATGTTTAAAAGCAAAAAGGCGGCATTTACTGATCTTTCGCAAAAAATCGTCTGTAAACTTTTAGCCACTCAAAAATAATGCTAGTATTTAAGTTTTATTCGTCCCTTAATTTCTCTTAAGTTTAGATGTATGCAGCAAAGCAATCATAGAAAAAAAATCTTATCAAAACTGACCGCACTTTTTGCTTGTGGTCTGCTTGGCTTTTCATCTTTCGCGCAAGGCAACGATCTCAATCAAATTCAAAAACAAATTAAACAACAAGAATCGAAGATCGCTGAGCAAAAACGTGCACAAGCTAAACTCCAAGCCAGTCTTAAAGATCAAGAAAGCAAAATTAATAGCGTTGTCGGTGAATTACGTGAAACAGAACTAAGTTTGCAAGAAATCCGCAAGCAAATGGCGGAAACCGAAAAACAAATCAAGCAATTAGAAAAGCAAGAGCGCGTGCAAAAAGCGAAGCTCGCACAACAAATAGATGCCATTTATCGCTCAGGTATAAATCCTTCCACCTTGGAAAGAATGCTTTCAGAAGATGCGAAAAAAGCGGAACGCATGAAAGTGTATTATCAGCATTTAAACCAAGTTCGCATTGATATGATTAACAACCTGAAAGCGACACAAGAGAATTTAGCGAAACAACGCGAAGCGATTTCAGGGCAACAAAAAAATCATCGCGATCAACTTTCTACGCAAAAGAAACAACAACAAGAATTACAAAAAGCGCAACAAGAACGCCAATCAACGTTAAATGAACTCAACAAAAACTTAACGAAAGATCAGAACAAGCTGGAAACGTTGAAAGCGAACGAAAATGCCCTTCGCCAAGAAATTCAACGTGCTGAACAAGCCGCTCGCCAACAAGAACAACGTGAGCGTGAAGCCCTTGCTCAGAAAAAACAAGAGGAAGAAAAACGGACCTCAAAACCTTATCAACCAACTGAGCAAGAACGTCAGTTAATTAATAGCACCAGTGGCTTAGGTACGGCAGCTCGTCAATATAGTCGCCCGGTTTCTGGCCCGACGTTGTATTCCTTTGGTTCAATCCAAGCGGGTGAAGTGCGCTGGAAAGGTATGGTTATCGGTGCACCAACGGGTACTGCGGTAAAAGCCATTGCAAGTGGTCGTGTTATTCTAGCGGGTCATCTTAACGGCTATGGTTATATGGTGATTGTGAAACACGGCGATAGTGACTTAAGTTTATATGGTTTCAACCAAGCCGTTTTTGTAAAACAAGGTCAGCTTGTGTCTGCGGGGCAAACCATCGCCCAAGTAGGTAATACGGGTGAACTCTCTAAACCGGCCCTTTACTTTGGTATCAGCCGTAAAGGTGTGCCTGTAAATCCAGCTGGGTGGATTAAATAATGGCGACATTCTTTCAAAATGCGGTCAAAAATACGATCATTTTTTCAACCGCACTTTTCTCTGCATTTACTTTTGCACAAGGCAAACTGGCTATTGTAATTGATGACATTGGCTATCATCCGAAAGAAGATGCCGAGGTTTTATCCATGCCTAAAGAAGTCTCCGTTGCGATTATTCCTGCCGCGCCCTATGCCAAAATTCGCAATCAAGAAGCAAAAGCACAAAACCACGATATTCTCATTCATATGCCGATGCAGCCTGTCAGCAATATTAAAATTGAAGAAGGTGGTTTGACTCTTGGCTTGTCTGAAGCGCAAGTGAATAAGCGAGTGAAAAAAGCTAAATCTATTGTGCCAAATGCCATTGGAATGAATAATCATATGGGCAGTGCAGCCACGGCCGATGCCACATTAATGACTTATTTAATGACCGCACTTCGCGAGCAGCATTTATTCTTTTTAGATAGCCGTACTATCGGAAAATCAGTCGCAGGAAAAATAGCAAAAGAACAAGGCGTAAAAGTATTAGATCGTCATGTATTTTTAGATGACAGCGATAATTTAGTAGATGTGCAACGCCAATTTCAAAGTGCGATTCAATATGCACGCAAACATGGCACGGCTATTGCGATTGGACACCCTCGTCCAAATACCGTAGCCGTATTAAAATCGGGAATAAAAAATTTACCCGATGATATTCAATTGGTGGGTATGGGAAGCTTATGGCGAAATGAAAAAATCTTCCCACCTAAACCATTTATCTTAATTTTTAATGATATTCCTGCGCCAACTTCCGTTGCGCCATTTGAGCCAATCCCTTTATTAAGAGGCGTGCCGAGATAACAAAAAGAGCGGTTAGAAAACCGCTATTTTTTATCGTTTTAATCTTACCTATCGACCATTTCGTTCAAAGAACAAGACGGTTGCGGCAACACGTGAATGCACGTTAAGTTTACGAAGTAAATTACGAATATGCACTTTAACCGTTTCTTCAGAAATAAAAAGCTGACCCGCAATTTGTTTATTAGATAAACCTGTTGCAATTAAACGTAATACATCCATTTCACGATCGGTGAGTGAATCTATTGGATCAACGGTATGTTTGCGTTCTAACAGTAAATTTTTAATCGAATCACTTAAAATCACTTCACCTTGTGCAATACGTTTAATTTGCTCAAGTAACACATCAGGCTCAGTATCTTTCAATAGATAGCCATCTGCACCCGCATCGATGAGAGTGAAAATATCATTTTTTGCATCAGACACGGTTAAGATCAAAATTCGCGCATCAACACCTTCTGCACGCAGGCCTTTGAGTGTGTCTAAACCAGAAAGACCTTTCATATTCAGATCTAAAATGATTAAATCTGGGGATTCTTGAATCGCAACGGAAATGCCTTCTGTACCGCTTCCTACATCAGCAACAACTTCAAAATTCTCTTCTAATTCAACTAATTGTTTGATACCACGACGCATTAATGGATGGTCGTCGATAATTAATACTTTTAACTTTTCTTGCATAATATTCTCCAAGAGATAAGCGGACGAACATTCTATCGCCTGAAGGCGAAAACGTCCACAGCCTTAGATTATTTCTCAATAGATTTTCGAACGAGGGATTCTATCGGGATTTTGCCTATCTGCCAATGCATAATTTGCAGATAAATTTAATTTATCTCAAACAATGCTTTTTGATTTAGCTATTCACAAATCCTTTTGCTTTTAAATTTGAACGGCATAATACGCATGCCACTTTCTGTCGGATGCAATTGATAAAATTGCGGGTAATTAAAATTCCGTTGCACCATTTTATACGGATTTTTACAATCTTTCGAGCCGAGTGATTGATAAATCTGATTTACTTCACGAACTTTATCATCTTTTAAGCCCTCGCATTGACGATAAATCTCGAGGCGATTCTTTTCATCTAACAAATAAACATTAAAGCTATTATCGGCATTATCTTCAAAGAAGAACTGTAAAAATCCTTCACTGGCAAATAAATCAATTTCAGGTGGATATCGGCGTGTTTCAGGAATAGTTTCTTTCTCTTCTAACTGAGTTGGTAAAACGTCTTCAAAATTGACCGCACTTTCTTTTCCACCGTCAATCGGTTGCAAGCTAATCCCTTTTTCTTCAAAGAAGAATTGCCAGTTTTTCCCAGCCACTCGTAAACGGGAATGCGTTGTTGGGCGACTATCACCTAATTGAATACTAATGCAACGATTAACCAAGGCGCTTACTAAATTTCGTAATGTGCGGTTGTAGTGTTTACTGTAACAGAAAACCTGTACAGAACGAGGCTGATTCACACCTTGACCAATTTTATTAGAAAGCACTTTTAAGGCAAGCAAAATCGCATTCTGCCCTTCAAAATGTAAAGTCCGAATTTCATTCCACACATTACGGTAAGTGAAATCAATGCTTCCTACCAAACTCTGTTCTAACTGACCAAAACTGAATAAATCACTTGGCGAAATATTTGATTTAAGCTCTTCAACTTGTGCTGTTGGATCATTCACCAAATTCACTGCAATAAACAAATCACGGATTTCGCACTGCGAAGAAAGTGCCTCATTTGTCGGAACTTGGCTATTTGTATGCGGGAAAAACAACCGCAAATCAGCCACAAAATTACGTAAAGTAAGTTGGTCGATATTTTGGCTGATTAAATGCAAATGGGTTTCAGCCGTCAATAAGCGATTAAAATAAGCCCATGCGACGACTTGATTTAAACTTTCACCGTATTCAATCACGCGTTCTTTCGAGAACATAATGTGGTGTGGCGGCTGATTCACCATGTACCACCCATCTTTAAAGCGCTTATTGCCGTGAACTTCGATGAACGTGAGGTGTTCTTCTGTTAAGTTATGGGAAATTTGTGAGTTTAGTAACGTAATTTTACCCGGCAATTCTTCAAAGGCTGTATAAAGTTTGCGAGAAAGCACCGTAATATCTTGCGGAATCACGCTAGAATTAATTTTATGTTTGCGTGCAAAATCCACTAGATTTCGATAACTCATCATTAAGAAATTCACCAAATTATTGTGACTTTCTTTCACCCGTTTGATTTTCCAATTTGGGCGCTGATCTAATTCTTCAATACGTTCTTTTGACCAGCCCCATTCTTGGGCCATCATTTTCATATAAGAAATACGCCAGTTTGAAGCGTGATATAACGCAAAGTCTTCTGTGGCTTTCACGTAAAAACAAGAACGTACAAAATCAAGACGCTTAAATTCTGAATGTGCGGTCAAATATTGGCTAATTCTCTCTAAAATCGCAATATAAGGATCGAAATGATGTATAGCGGTGCTATGGCCAGAAAGCAAATCCTCTTTAAATTGGCGAGCAATTAACTGGGCATTTGGGTATTCTTGGGCATAGGTTTCCAACAACAAGATTTTCATCACTGATTTATAAGGTGAATCAATACCTTTATAAAGTTGCCATAAGCTTGCACCGAAATATTCGCTCGCAGAGAATTGCCCTAATCCGCCAAAATCCACCCAATCATTTAAATTAAGCTCACCAGCCGCGACTAAACGAGCAACTTCGGCCTCATATTGCTTTTCATCTTCCACCCACAAGTGGAGCCACAATAATGGTTTACCCGCAAGGCGTACAGCGGAACGATAAAATTCTTCCAACAGCAACATATATTGAGCTGAACCGCTATTTTCTTTAGTTAGCGGATCGGAATAACGTTCGTTACGGAAACGCTGTTGCGTCATCAAATAGAAATGCATTTCCACATGATATGTGGATGCCCATTGGCTAATTTTCTTCGTTTTTTCCGCTAAGCGCTGCTGATCTTGTTCAGATAAATCATCGTGATGGCAGATCCAAATATCCAAATCCGAAGCTGAAGTTTGGCTAATGGAGCCAAAACTGCCCATCACATAAATACCTAAGATCTGCGCAAAAACAGCATCAGAATTGACCGCACTTTGCACGGCTTCGACAAGTTCAGGATGTTCTTTTGAGAGAAAATTTTGCTGATAATTGGAAAGAATAAAATCGGCAATGCCTGCTGGGGCATCTTCCACATAACCCGGCAGAGCAGGATGATTAAGATACAACAACAGCGGCACTAAAGAAACGATATGTCGGAATGCATCACCTGAGCCCAATAATGCTCGATCAAAACGACGCTTGTCTAATGTTTCAATACATTTTCGGGCTTGAGTGAAATCGTATTTCAAGGCTTCCTACCTATGACCAAATAATTGGCGTTAATGTACCACTTACCTAGTCGGAAATCAAAAATTTAAATGATCTGACTTTTTGCCCTAAAAATGGTAGCATAGGGCATATTTCTATTTAAAATCAGCGGTATTTATGACAGTACTTAAAACCTTAAAAATTGCGACTCGTCAAAGCCCTTTAGCACTTTGGCAGGCAAATTTTGTAAAAGATCAATTAGAACAATTTCACCCAACACTTTCTGTTGAATTAGTTCCGATGGTGACAAAAGGTGATGTAATCTTAGATTCACCTTTGGCTAAAATTGGTGGAAAAGGCTTATTTGTTAAAGAGTTAGAAAACGCTTTACTTGAAAAACGTGCCGATATTGCCGTCCATTCAATGAAAGATGTACCGATGGAATTTCCAGAAGGTCTAGGCTTAAGTGTGATCTGTAAACGTGAAGATCCGCGCGATGCTTTCGTGTCTAATACATACTGTTCATTAGATGAATTACCCCAAGGTGCTATTGTTGGAACATCAAGCTTACGTCGTCAATGCCAATTAAAACAATTACGCCCTGATCTTGATATCCGCTCCTTGCGTGGCAATGTGGGAACCCGATTAAGTAAATTAGACAATGGCGAATACGATGCCATTATTTTAGCTTCAGCTGGCTTAATTCGTTTAGGGCTAGCGGAACGTATTGCCTCATTTATTGAAGTAGAACAATCGTTACCGGCTGCCGGACAAGGCGCGGTAGGCATTGAGTGCCGTGTTGATGATGAAGAAGTGAAAGCATTGCTTGCTCCACTTTCAGATGCCACTACGACAACTTGTGTTTTGGCTGAACGAGCAATGAATACCCGCTTACAAGGTGGTTGCCAAGTGCCAATCGGTGGCTATGCCATTGAGCAGAATGGCGAAGTTTTCTTGCGTGCACTCGTCGGAGAAACTGATGGCTCTGCGATTATTCGTGCGGAAGGTAAAAGTGCGATTGGAAATGCGGAAGAACTAGGCGTGACCATTGCTGAACAACTTCTAGCACAAGGCGCAGATAAGATTCTGGCGAAGATTTACTCAGCATAGGAAATCACCATGGCTGTACTAGTCACCCGCCCCGATGAACGAGGAAAAGCCCTAGTTGACCAGCTGAATCAAGCCGGTGTGGTTGCCTTGCATTTGCCTTTGCTTTCTATTGAGGCGGGTGCCGAGTTAGCACAATTACCGACGAAACTTAATCAGCTAAAAAGTGGTGATTATGTGTTTTTGGTTTCAAAAAGTGCAGTCGATTTTGCAGATAAAACCCTGAAAGATATTGGCTTTAGCTGGCGTCAAGATTTACAATACTTTACAGTTGGACATAAAACGGCACAGCATTTTTCCTGTCAAACTGAATGCACTGTTCGTTATCCAATTACATCGGAAAATACCGAAGGTGTATTAAATTTACCGCAAATGGCAGAATTAACCAATAAAAACTTGTTAATTTTACGTGGCAACGGTGGACGAGAATTACTACGTGAACAGGCCACACTACGCGGTGCTACTGTCGAGACAGTCGAATGTTACCAACGCACACCGATTAGTTATAATAATGAAGAGCAAACTAGTATTTGTATTCGTTCTGGTGTGCAAACCCTTGTGGTAACAAGCCTTGAAATTTTGCAGGCGTTAATTGAGTTTGTGCCTGAAAATGAACAAAATTGGCTAAAAAATTGCTGTTTAGTCACGGTAAGTGAACGCATTGCGGATGTCGCAGTACAACAAGGTTGGCATAATGTGGTGGTTTCCGCTGGTGCGGATAATCAAAGTTTACTTAATACCTTACTTAATGAAGTAACTCCCCTTTCTCACTAAGGAAAAGATATGGCGAAAGAGAAATTAACCCCTGAAACGACAGAT
>JAGZRY010000065.1 GCA_018381425.1 Haemophilus parainfluenzae | reverse complement strand
ATGCACCCCCTTTACTGTGTGTCATTTTTTACAAGCAGGCAGACGGCTTTGGAAAGCTCCGTTAGTATCTCAACTATTCCCATTCTTGTGGGCAGAACCGCACCATGCGGACGTATCATTATTCTGTGAGGATAGGTCGTGGCAAAACGACTTTTCCAACGGTCGCTCTCGGATCACTGCGTGGGTCGCTCGCTTTCTTTTGGAAAGGTCGTGGCGTACAGTCCCCGTGGCTTGCTACCTCACAAACGTATCTGTCTGCTTTATTCAATTTTCAAAGAACTATCGGCTATTCAGCCTATCAAAATCAATTCTAGTCAAATTGATTTTAATAGAATGACAAGTGAAGTGGCAGGAAAGGGGGAAGTACCAAACTTCACTTATATGTACTACATCACTACAATTTCAAAATTCATCAGCATATCAAGTAATGCTGTCTGAACTCTGTTTTTTAAATCAGCGTCCACAACCATGCAAACATTACCGTATTCGTCATACAATTTACGCAAGCATAATTTGGAAATGTAACCGTCATAAAACTTCAAAACGGTTTCAACTGCTTCTGGTTCGCCCTCTGTGGCTGATAAGATTACCTCAAAAGGCAAATGCTCATGTTTCTTCATTTACGTTCCTCCATGATTTTTTTCATTGTTTCGAGTGTTTTTGTTCTATGATACTGGACGTTAGAACGTGGGATTTTGATAAATTCGCTGATTTCACTATCAGACATATCCATAAAGTAGGACAACAAAATAATGTTGCGTTTCTTTTCTGTCAATGTTTTAAGAGCTTCGCTTAACTGGTCGTCCTCAACCCATACTTCAATGCCTAAAATATTAAATACGGTGTAATCACTTTCGTATTTATCAAATGTTCCAAAGCGTTCCTGCTCATAATCTGGAATATCAGAAAATGGACATTCTCGTTTTTCACGTCGCTTCATATCACGATAGCCTTTTTTGACAGCTCGTTTGATAACCTTTTTTGAAAGACAATCAAACTGTGCTTCAATGGCTTGTTTGAAAGAAGATGTTTTCATTTGCTCACCTCCTTTCTGTGCTGGATTGAAATGAACTTTTGTTCATTTCCCCCTTTCCGCACCCTAACTTCCCAAAGAGGTGGCAAACTACCAAGATTTTCAAAAAATTATTTCTATAAAATAAAAACAGCCCATTTGAATGTAACTACACAAACAGACTGTTATATAAATGCTATCTATATGAATTTTTAACTCATGCAATGGGTATGATGATTGAAGCACTAGACAGAAATAATTATCCAGTTGAGAACGACGTAGCGTTCTTCTATATGTAATCATGGCATAGCCCCCTCAAACCAGAGCTATACCAAAAGAAAAGGACAGCTTTGGTTATATCCAAAACCGTCCCGTTATCGTTTTTAAGACGTGCAAAAGCATATTATCTAAGAACGGTTTTTTTTATTTACCGCACACGATAATACCTTTCGAATTATTACTGCATACTATATGCACTTTTAACACATTCTAAATACATGGCATGAAGTTTAAACTCATGCTAGGTGGTTTAAAATGAGAAAAAATAAAGAAACACAAACCTTTGATTTCAGACCATTAGGACTGGCAATCAGAGAAGCCCGTGAAAAAGCAGGGCTATCCCGTAACGATTTAGGCGATAAGGTATTCTATGGAGAACGACATATCGCAGATATTGAAAATATCGGTTCACACCCAAGTTTTCAATTATTCCATGATTTAGTTACCATGTTCAATATATCGGTTGATGAATATTTCTATCCATCAGAGAAAGTTGAGAAAAGTACAGCTCGCCGTCAGATAGAAACATCACTTGACTTATTGAGTGATAACGAATTAAAAATCATTCAAGGTACGATTGACGGTATCTTGAATAGCAGGGAAAGCAAGAAGTAATCAGCTTCTTGTTTTCCCTATTTTTCTTTTTAGTAGCGTTCTACTAGTTTTTTGTTTGCTGATCTGCTCCGCAGGTAGCAAGTAAGAGCCGACAATCCGTAAGTTACAATAACCTATAATTTAACGTGTTTTTGGTTCTTTCGGTATAACAATCATAAGAATGATATATGCAATAATGCTTTTGGGAAAAATAAAACCCGTTATAGTAAATAGTAACCTTACTATTTTAACGTCTACATTAAAACACTTTGCTAAACCACCACAAACCCCAAAAAAGATTTTCCCTTTTCTTATTCTACATAGTTTATTCATTAGCCTTTTTCCTTTGTCTATGGTTTAAATTTTTTAATAAGATAGCTGAGATACAACCGCAAAAAATCAATATTCCCAAACTACAAAAATAATCCTGAATAGTTGTTTCGTAATACCCCGAAATACCAAATATTGCTGTGATAGGATAAAAAGTTTTCAGGGTATTCGACATACTCATAAATAATCCAGCAAATGAATAGATTTCTGCTAAAAGTAGAGCCAACCAATAACTTTTCTTTAGATATGGTACGATTGCAATAATCGGGGAAACGGCAAAAAACACGCCAATCCCCTCTAATAAATACATTTTTAAAAATTCACTAAACATTGCCATAGATAAATCAGAGAAATGCAAAATAGCTTCTGTTACAAATGTAATCATAAAAAGTAACAAATACACCAGCATACTAAATACCAATGCAACAATCATTTTTGCAGTTGTCAATTTTGTTTCATTTACTGGAATCAAACGTAAAGATTTTAATGTATCGTCTTGTTCCTCACGACAAATCATATAACTCCCCAAAAGAGCAATTACGGCTGGAAGAACGAACATAGTCGCCCAGACTTGTGTAATTGTCATATACCAGCCAGCCATAGCTGTTGTTAACTGTTCTTCAGATACTGTTGTCACCCCGCTTATCAAAACAATTACAGCGATTAAGATTGTTGAAAAGATAGTAAACATAATAATATTGGAACGGCGGAGTTTTTGAAATTCTGCCCATAAAAGTATTCTCATTTTTCCACCTTACTTTCTCGTGCTTAATTTGATTTTAGCAAGTAAAGTAGAAGCAATTCCCCATACACAAATGCTTAAAAGTGCTAATGGCACATTATTTTGTGGAAGTGACAATCCTAAAATTGCTTCATTTCTTGCAATAATAACGCTGATACAAGACAGTGGGTGTAGACAAGAATTTATCGGTGTGATTAAAAATCCAGCAAATACATAAATCAATGTAATGCAAAGAGGGAAAATATATCCTTTTTGTGAAGAAGATATTGCTAAAATGGGTAGTATTGCAAATGATGTCAAAACAGCAATTTCCAGACACCTTTCCAACAAAAACAAAACACTGCTCCATTCAAATACTACATAGTTCGGAATGACACTAAACAGTACAGAAGCAAATGCTGTAATAAGCATAAAACAAACGGAATAAATCAATACAACGAAAAATTTACTGAAAAAATATCCCATTTTACTTACTGGCACAATCCAAAGTTGTTTTAGCATATCATACCTATTTTCATCATGCATAAGCATTGTGCTAAATAAGCCTAATATAAATGGCAGTATAATGAATAATGTACATCCAAATGCAGACCACTTATAAAATAGTCTAGGATCAATATTTGTCTGTCCCAAATAACCAAAATATAAAAATGCAAAGAATGGCATGACAAAAGCAGATAGTAACATCAACCAAATAAGTTTTTTACGACGCAACTTACAAAATTCAAGTTTAACCAGCTTAAGCAATACCCTCACCCCCTGTAATCTTTTTGAAATAATCTTCTAAGGTATCGTTACAAAGTCCAGAACTGATAACTGTTATATCTTCCATGACAAGAGCTTTATTAACTTCTCCCATATTCAATGTCGTGTCATAAATTTGCACCGTCTGTTCATCTTGAACTGAATAATCTTTCACATGAAATTGACGTTCTAATATCAGTATTGTTTTTGGAATGTCCGAAACTTGCAACGAAATATATTTCCTATTTCGCTTTTCTAACTCACTCATACTACTTTCTTCTAAAAGAACACCTTTATCAATAATTCCTATATCATCTGCAAGCACTGCTATTTCAGAAAGAATATGAGAAGAAATTAAAATTGTTTTTCCGTGTTCTACACTGAGTTTCTTTATGAAATCTCGTACTTCTGCAATCCCAATCGGGTCAAGCCCATTTGTTGGCTCGTCCAAAATTAACAATTCAGGGTCATGTAATATCGCATTTGCAATACCTAAACGTTGTTTCATACCAAGAGAGTATTTCGCAAACGTCTTTTTGTCTTTATAGGGCAGACCCACAACTTCTAATGCGTGTTTAACAGCATTAGGCGAAGCTGTTCCTCGTAACTTAGCGAAAATTTCTAAATTTTCTGTTCCAGTCAAATTGGGATAAAACCCCGGTGTTTCTATAATTGCACCAATTCTGGAATATATCCTTTTCTCATTTCCGTCTATATTTTTTCCAAAAACTTCTACATTTCCAGAAGTAGTTATTGTCAATCCTAATATCATTTTCATTATGGTTGTTTTCCCAGCTCCGTTACGTCCCAGCAAGCCATAAATCCTACCTTTCTTTACATTAAGATTAACCTTATTTACTACGGTTTGTTTTCCGTACTTTTTGGTTAATTGCTTTGTCTTTATCACAGTATCACTCATACAAATTTCCTCACTTTCTATTTACTGTTCTATCTAAGTGGCAATTTATTAGAATTACCACTTACACCTAAATTATAGTATATGAACCTTGCCAAAACCTTGCCGTAACCTTGTTTTTATCTTGCTTTCACAAAAAGAAAGCTCTGCATTTTTACAGAGCTTTTGGAAATGATAGGATAAATTCTGTTCCATGATTTAGAATACTATTTGCAGTAATTGTCCCTTTATGTGCGTTGACAAGTTCCTTTGTAATTGCCAATCCTAGACCATTTCCTTTGGTAGAGCGAGAATTATCGCATTGATACAACCTTTCAAATATATGTGGCAATTTATCAGAAGCAATTCCTTTTCCATTATCTGTTATAATAACTTTAATTCGTTGCTGATCTTTCAGAACTCGCAACATCATTTTGTTTCCCTCACTATGAACAATTATATTTTGTAAAAGATTGTTGATAATACGAGTGTATGCGTTTATATCAATTCGCACTTGATATTCTTCTTCTGGTATCTCAACCTCATATTCAAAATAACTATTTTCCAATATTAAAATCCAATCAGTCATAATATTACGAGTCAATTCGTTCAAATCCAAAATTTCAAAATGAAAAATCTGCTCCCCAGAGTCTAATTTTACCCATTCAAATAAGTGTTCTACAAAATGTTTAAGATGTTGTGCCTTTTCAGACGCAACATGAATATATTCGTCTTTTTCTTTGCCGATTACAATTTGACTTTCAACCGCTTCTAAATAACCGACTAAAGAAGCAAGTGGAGTTTTCACATCATGTGAAAGGCTTGTCATTAGTCGTTTGTACGCTTGTTCCGATTGCTTTTGATGAATGAGCTGTGATTGATTATTGATTGCTATTTGATTTATATCATAACAAATCTGTTTAGTTATATCGTTTTCTTGTACTAGAATACGTCTGTTAAGATTACCAGATTTTATGTCAACAAGCACTTCTTTGATAAAAGAAATTTGCTCGTTAATATGATAAAGTTTATAAACAAGACAAGCGATTATTACAAGTGCTAAAACAAAGGCAATAAGCAGATAAGTATTCATAATTAAGCCTCCTTGTTAAAGCGGTAGCCAACCCCTCGTATCGTCAAAATGTAAAAGGGGTGTTCTGGGTCTGCTTCAATCTTTTTCCTTAATTTGCTGATGAAAGACATTATATTGTTATCATCAAAAGCATAGTCGTCTTTCCATACTTGTGTATAAATCTGCTTTTTTGTAAATATTCGTCCCTTGTTAGAAGCAAGAAATGTAAGTAAATCAAATTCCTTACTTGTAAGTTCAACAGAAATATTATTAACTAAAACAGTACGGTTCACTTTATCAATTTTCATGCCTTTTAAAGTTATACAATCTTCTTCTGCAAATGTAGGATTTAAAGTCGTGTAACGTCGGATAAGTGAATTGACACGAGCCATAAGTTCCTTAATACTAAAAGGCTTTGTCAAATAATCGTCTGCTCCTAGACGCAGTCCAAAAACCTTATCGTCCTCACCACTTTTTGCTGTGAGCATTAGAACGGGAATATTACTTGTTTCCCTAATTTTTTCTAAAACTTGAAACCCGTCTATATCAGGCATCATTACATCTAAAATAACAAGAGAAAATAAATTTTTATTTTCATCTATCAAACGTAAACCCTCTGTACCACCATTTGCCATCAAAGCTGACATTTCTTCTTGCTCTATACATTTTTTCATTAACGTACATAATTCTTTATCATCGTCTATAATCAAAACACTTCCCATGTTATAACTCCTCTCTGCATAGATTTTATCATAGCTTAATTTTCGTTAAGGTTTTTCAACATTAAACTTTTGTCTTTTTTGTAATTTTATAAATATATTCTTCTGGTGTAGGGCGTTTATTTCCAAAATACTTTTTGAAATTTGCCTGCACTTCTGGGTCGGTACTATTCATAGCTTCATCAATCGTCGCTTCAATATCAGCTCGTACATCAGCCAATGAAACACCACCAGCTTTTGCACCTGCTTTCAAGGCTTTCTTAATATCTCGTTTTTTTAGTCCTAACATGGTATCACTCCTAAATTCAATCGTCTATTACTGTGAAAACTTCTTCAATCGTTACATGAAACGTCTTTGCAATATTCCAAGCCAATACGAGAGAGGGATTGTATCGTCCTTTTTCAAGATTACCAATCGTTTCCCGTCGAACACCGACAGCTTTTGCCAAGTCCTCTTGTTTCATATCATACCTTGCTCTAAATTCTTTAATTCTGTTCTTAATCATTGTCCACCTCAAAATGCGGTATATTTCCGACATTACGATAAAAATATACCGCACAAAAGAAAATAAGTCAATAAATGAACACTCTTGATTATCCTATAATTTTCCAATTCCCGTCCTTATGTAACACAAGCTCATATTGCGATACCTGTGTTGCCTTTGTCTGATTGTCAAGGAATTTCACGGCAAACTTGACTTTCACATTGTCCCCGTCCTTTGTGAAGATAGGGTTTACCAGTTCAGAATAAAGGCAGTCCCTGCCGATAGGTTCAAGCACATTTCCTGCTACATAGTAGGCAAGTTCCTTTTCTGTGGCTGTCGGGTACAGCTTAAAGAAAGTTTCCAGAAATGCCGTAGCGTCATTCACTGTGTCAGCGTCCACGCTGTTGTCGGCTTCTGGTGTCTTTGGTTCATAGTCCGATTTTTCGATTGCTGGGGCAAGGGTAGGGTTCTGAACGATTACCATGTCCCCGTCAGCGTCCACATGGACTTTCACGGTATAGGTTGCTTTTACATTGCTTATCTGTTCTCCCTCTTTTATCTGCTGATCTACTTCGTAGGTAGCAGAAAAAGTGTCCGTGCCAGACTGTTCAATGCTCCATACAAGCACATCTGTTACCGTGGAGCTAGTCGGTATATCCGTCCGAATGGTATCTACATTCAAGTCCTGCAATTCCTTTGTCAGATAACCGCTGATTGCCTGCGTCCTTGCTTCAATCGCTTCTTTGCTGTTGTTCCATGTGTAATAGGACTTCGCAAAGTTCTTCACGAAATTTTTAATACCGCTGGTATCATGTAGTCGCAACTGGACTGTTTCTGTTTCATGTACCGTGTGCATATCAATAGCGGTAAAGTTCTTATATACCCCAAAGCTCACGCTTGCGATAAGCACCGCCCACAACGCAATCAAGGATTTTTTATGTGTGCCTACCTTGAAAGTACGCACCTTTTTTTCTTTGGGTTCTTTGATAGTTTCTGTCTGTTTCTTATTCTTCTTAAACATATTTTTCAAGTCCTTTCTATTGTTTTACTCGTCCTGCACCGATTAAGTGCTGTTG
>JAGZRY010000064.1 GCA_018381425.1 Haemophilus parainfluenzae | reverse complement strand
CACCTCTTTTCATAACCATCACAAATTTTCATGGTCATTTCAGAGTATGTTGAACATATATCTCCGGTGGCTGTCATCTCCCTATTTTTATCATAAAAACAGTGCTAAAATGCAAATTATCCGCATACATACAGCATTTAGAGAGATTTGAAAGAGAAAATATCAAGCGATTTACAACTATTTTACAACAAATGAAAGAGCCTTATGTAACGACTTATAGAAGGTTATACAAAGTTATGGAAGAACGACACTTGAAATATAGTGTCTTTTCTAATGGGTTAAATTAAATGCAAAAAGAACACATCAAAAATATTTGATATATCTATTGACAAAAATGGTTTCGGGAGTTATTATACTTATATCAAAAATATTTGATGTGAGGTGGACGGTATGACAGATTTTTCAAAAGATATAAAGATATTTAAAGCACTTTGCGATGAAAAGCGATTGACAATTTTAAATCATTTAAAAAGCGGAGAAAAATGTGCCTGTGTTTTAATTGATACTATGAATATAGGGCAATCGGCTTTATCGTATCATATGAAAATACTTTGCGAGTCTGGCATTGTTATTAGCAGACAAGACGGGAAATGGACACATTACAGCCTTAGTAAAGCTGGAAGTGAATATGCCTCTAGGCGTTTGCTAGAATTAACAACAGCAGATAAGGAGCAAACACCACAATGCTGTTTATAGAAGTCATCTTCGGGTGGCTTTTATAAAAACACTTCACATCAAAAAAAATTGATATAAAAAGGAGGAATTATTTTGGAAATCTTAAATTCAATTTGGTTATTTATTCAAGACCAGATACTTGGTATGAAATGGCTGAACGGTCTTATCGGAGATTTGTTATCAACAATAGGATTGGATATTAACAGTCAGTTAGGTGGAAGTTTTCAGTTTTTCATTTATGATGTCATTAAAATCACAATCCTGCTATGTGTGCTTATTTTTATGATTTCATATATACAAAGTTATTTTCCACCAGAAAGAAGTAAAAAAATATTAGGACGCTTTCATGGAATAGGAGCAAATATTATCTCGGCATTGCTTGGAACGGTTACACCATTTTGCTCATGTTCTTCTATACCATTGTTCATTGGATTTACAAGTGCAGGATTACCATTAGGGGTTACATTTTCCTTTTTAATATCTTCTCCGATGGTGGATTTAGGAAGTCTTGTATTGCTTATGAGTATCTTTGGAGCGAAGATAGCAGTTGCTTATGTTATTTTAGGATTGGTAATTGCAGTTTTGGGCGGTACATTGATTGAAAAGTTGCACATGGAAAAATATGTAGAAGAATTTGTTACAAATGCAGGAAGTGTGGACATTAGTTCGCCTACATTAACAAAATCAGATAGAATACAGTTTGCCAAAGAACAAGTTACAGACACATTTAAAAAAGTATTTCCTTATATCTTAGTTGGTGTTGGTATTGGTGCGATTATTCATAATTGGTTACCTCAATCTTTAATAGAAAGTGTTTTAGGTAGTGAAAATCCATTTGGCGTAATTTTAGCTACTATTGTAGGTATTCCAATGTATGCCGATATTTTTGGAACAATCCCCGTAGCAGAAGCCTTGCTTGCAAAAGGAGCACAATTAGGAACAATATTATCCTTTATGATGGCTGTTACTACGTTAAGTTTGCCATCTCTTATTATGCTGAAAAAGGCAGTAAAACCTAAATTGCTGACATTGTTTATTGCTATATGTGCCATCGGTATTATCATTGTAGGTTACGGATTTAATATTTTTAGCACATTATTGATTTAAAGGAGCGAATGAATTATGAAATTATTTGGAAAAAAGAAAGAAACATCTTGTTGTTGCGGTGGAAATTGTACACCAGAAAACATGACAAATGCAGAAAAAAAGAAAAATGATAAGGGCATTAAAATACTTGGTTCTGGCTGTGCAAAATGTAAGGAGTTAGAAAAAGCTACTCGAAGTGCTTTGGCAGAATTAAATCTTGATTTTGAGATAGAACACATTACGGATTTTGCACAAATCGCAAGTTATGGTGTGATGTCTACGCCTGCTCTTGTGTTTCATGGTAAAGTTATATCTTATGGAAAAGTTCTAACGGTAGATGAGGTCAAAAAATTGTTAGAAAAAGAGAGGTAGTTTTATGGAAAAAACGAAAATAGGTTTCTTTCAAAAATATTTATCTGTTTGGGTTGTGTTATGTATGGCAGGTGGTATATTGATAGGAAAGTTCTTACCTTTTATTCCAGAATTTTTAAACCGCTTTGAATATGCGAATGTATCTGTTCCTATCGCAATATTGATTTGGGTAATGATTTATCCAATGATGATGAAAGTTGATTTTCAAAGTATCAAAAATGTTAGTAAAAATCCTAGCGGACTTGTGGTAACATGGGTAACGAACTGGCTTATTAAGCCGTTTACAATGTACTTCATTGCGTCGATATTCTTTTATGTTATTTTTAAAGCATGGATACCATCTTCATTAGCAACCGAATATCTTGCAGGAGCAGTTTTACTTGGAGCAGCTCCATGTACTGCGATGGTGTTTGTGTGGAGTTCTTTAACAAAAGGAAATCCAGCATATACAGTTGTTCAAGTTGCAACAAATGATTTGATTATTTTAGTTGCTTTTGTTCCGATTGTAAGTTTACTGTTGGGAATGGGAAATGTAGCTGTTCCATTTGATACTTTATTTCTCTCTATATTTCTATTTGTTGTTATTCCATTGGTTGCAGGAATTGCAACAAGATATATAATTACAAAGAAAAAAGATAAAGAATATTTTGAAAATATTTTTGTGAAAAAATTTGATGGAATAACTACGATTGGATTGCTTTTAACTTTGGTACTGCTATTCTCATTTCAAGGTAATGTGATTTTATCAAATCCTTTACACATTCTTTTAATAGCTGTTCCGTTAATTATACAGACAATACTTATTTTCGGAATTGCTTATATTGCAAGCTATTTTTTGAAATTGCCACATGATATAGCCTCACCTGCTGGCATGATTGGAGCGTCTAATTTCTTTGAATTATCCGTAGCGGTTTCCATTTCCTTATTTGGAATGTCCTCTCCTGCTACACTTGCTACGATTGTTGGCGTGTTGGTTGAAGTACCTATTATGTTATTCTTGGTAAAAGTATCAAATAGTACGAAAGGTTGGTTTAAAAAGTATGAAAAAGCCTAAAGTAGCTTTTATATGTGTGCATAATTCTTGTCGTAGCCAAATTGCTGAGGCACTCGGAAAATATCATGCTTTTGACGTTTTTGAAAGCTATTCAGCAGGAACAGAAACAAAACCGCAAATCAATCAAGACGCAGTACGTTTGATGAAAGAAATGTACCAGATAAACATGGAAGATACGCAATACTCAAAATTATTATCAGAAATACCACCAATAGATATTGTGATTACTATGGGGTGTAATGTAAATTGTCCTTATCTTCCTTGCAGTTACAGAGAAGATTGGGGGTTAGATGACCCTAGCGGAAAAAGTGATGAAGAATTTCAAGATACGATTAAATTGATTGATGCTAAAATACTTGAATTAGCTGATAAAATTAAAAAGGGCTATATCTTGTAACTGTAAAATGATTTAATCGTTCAAAACAGGCGGAGTGATCCATTCACGGTGGCTGTCGAAGACATAGAGCCACGCCAGCCTGCTGGCGAGGGAATGGTTCACTTCGTCTGTGAGCGAGCCTGTGGCGAGCGATTATCAAGCCCCCGTTATCTAACAAGGGGGGCACAAAAAACAAGAAACAATAGACATTGCAAAGCGGAAACGCTGTATTTATAAGGCAAAACCGCATTTTTACAGTAGTGATATAAATTGTACCTATATCACTATGAAAATTGAATAGGAAACATGAGAAAGACAGTTGATTTCAAAAAATAAGAAATTGATTGTCTTTTTCTTTTGCAGAAATTTAAGTACAGGCAATTATCAATTATGGTAGTTGCCTTTTTTGATTGGAGGAATTTTTAAATGAATGATAAAAACTTTATTGAAGAATTAAAACAAAAGCGTGAGGAATACGGCGTAACACAAACAAGATTAGCCGTTGCCTGTGGCATTAGTCGAGAGCATTATAACCGTATTGAAAAAGGAAAACTGCCACTGACAGACGAACTCAAAGAAACGATAGAAAAACAGATTGAGCGTTTCAATCCACAAGAACCATTATTCTTACTGATTGATTACTTTCGTGTCCGCTTTCCTACTACTGACGCATTAGCGATTATTCGTGATGTATTGCAATTAAAAGCAGATTATATGCTCCTTGAAGATTATGGGCAGTACGGATATGAAAGTCAGTATATTCTCGGCGACATCAGTATCATGTGTTCTACAAATGAACAGTTAGGGGTATTGTTGGAATTGAAAGGTCGTGGGTGTCGGCAAATGGAAAGCTACTTGCTTGCACAGGAAAGAAGTTGGTATGACTTCATGTTGGATTGTTTAACGGCAGGCGGTAAGATGAAACGACTTGATTTAGCAATCAATGACCGAGCAGGAATACTTGATATTCCCAAATTAAAGGCAAAATATAAGGCTGGCGAATGTATGACTTTATTTCGTAATCAAAAGGGTTATGACGGTTCAGAAAAATGTGGTAACGATATACCACAGAACACAGGCGAAACGCTTTATCTTGGTTCAACAAGCAGTGAATTATATATGTGTATCTATCAAAAGAACTATGAACAATCCGTCAAAAAAGGAATTGAACTTGATGAAAGTGAGATTAAGAACCGATTTGAAATACGTTTGAAGAATGAGCGTGCCTATTATGCAGTGGTTGATTTACTGACCTATCATGACGCAGAGCATACCGCCTTTTCTATCATCAATCATTATGTCCGTTTTTTAAAACGTGATGATACCTTACCAAAAGGCTCATGGGAACTTGATGAGGATTGGGCATGGTTTATTGGGGAAAACAGAGAAAGCATACGATTGACAACACAGCCTGAACCATACACCTTACAAAGAGCGATAAGCTGGGTACAAAGACAAGTCGCACCGACAATTAAAATGTTGCAGGAACTTGATAAACAGAACCATACAACGATACTGCATGACATGATAGAACAGGCAGAACTCAAAGACAAGCATAAACACTTATTACAATTAGAGAAATCAACCGTAAAAGAAAGAATAGATACCGCTGTTCCACAAGAGAATGACGGTATTTTTAATTTCTAGCAAAACAAAAGAAAAGTTAAAAAAGTTTTTCAAAAATGACGGAAATCGGACTTTGTCGGACAGTGTTATGCGGAAGAAGAAAAAATATTGATTATTCTCGTAAATATGGAAGCAAATCAACCTTTTCATTCCCTATATGAAGTGAAAGAAGAATGTCATTGCATAGTTGGCAGTTTGGATATGGCTTGGGTAGTTAGGTTATGAAAAAACTTCAATTTATTTCATTATCAACTTAGCAAATGCACCATTGCCGTACAGATATGAAGTGAAAAAGTTAAAAAAGTTTTCTGAAATATGTCGCAAATCGGACTTTGCCGGACAGTGTTATGCGGAAGAAGAAAAAATATCAATTATTTTCACTTTCAACTTAGCAAATGGCACTTTCATTTCCCTATATGGTGCGAAAGAAGAACTTGATTATTTTTGTGGATATGGAAGCAAATCAACATTTTCTGTACAGATATGAAGTGAAAGAAGTATTTTCAATCGAATGTTGGAACAAGAAGAAAAAATCAAATTCTTTTCTAACAAATTATACAAATCGTCATTTGGCGGACAGTGTTATGCGAAAAGAAGAAAATCGACCAATGATTGCCAAAATGTACAGTTCCATTTGTATTTATAATGGAAAAGTTTTGGATTTTGGTTACACTTACCCTTTTTTTCAACGCGGTATATAGGAAAGATAACTTTCTTCTTTCAATCGTTCTTTGACAACTGAATAAAGCAATTCAATACCTTTGACAGACAGCGAGCCGTTGAAATAAATACGCCATGACCTTATTTACCTGTTCATAAGCGAGCGAATACTGTTTGTGTTCATGTAAAGGACTTGTCCTCTTTTACCGCCATGACCTGTCCTGTCAGATAATGATACTCCCGTACAGCCACAGCTTGAGCGTTAAGAGCGTCGCACGCAATGGGTACGGCTACATAAGAACTATGCAGAGGTGGAACTCCTGTGGGCTATGACAAAAGCCATTGAATTGCTTAGAAAATCATTTTATGGAAAGGAGGTGCTTATTTATGCACGATTTGAGTATGCCACTATGGGAACGTTATTTGATGACCGTTGAAGAAGCGTCTTTATATTTTCGTATTGGCGAGAATAAGTTGCGTGAAATCGCAAAACAGCATAAAGAAGAATGTGTTGTGTTTAATGGTAATCGTATGCTTATCAAGAAAAGACAATTTGAAAAAGTCATAGATAAATTAGAACAATTCTAGTGCAAAAGAGCCTTGTGCGTGATATGATGAAAGCAAGTCGTATATACAAGGCTCTTTCTTACTTTGAAAGGAGTTAGAAAGATGTCAGCATTAAAAAGACGAGATAACAAGAACAGAATATTACAGAGAGGAGAAAGTCAAAGACAAGACGGCAGATACACTTATAAATATGTGGACGCATTAGGCAAAACAAGATATGTATATGCTTGGAAACTGTTACCGACAGATAGGACACCGAAAGGCAAGCGTGATGATTTGTCATTAAGAGAAAAGGAACGCATGATACAAAGGGATTTATTTGACGGTATCAATACACAAGGCAGTAAAATGACCGTATGCCAGTTATATGCCAAAAAGAACGCTCAAAGACCGAATGTGAAAAAGAATACACAGATAGGCAGAAAATACCTTATGCAAGCGTTAGAGGACGATATACTCGGTTCTAGGAGTATTGACAGTATTAAACCATCTGACGCTAGAGAATGGGCAATCCGCATGAAAGAGAAAGGATTTTCATACAAGACGATAAGCAATTATAAAAGGTCGTTAAAAGCGTCATTCTGTATGGCAATACAAGATGATTGTGTAAGGAAAAATCCTTTTGATTTTAAGTTAAGTGATGTGATTGAAGATGACAGTAAATCAAAAGTTGCATTGAGTGAAGAACAGGAACAAGCATTGCTTAATTTTATCATTCAAGATACTACATATCAAAAGTATTATGATGATGTGCTGATACTATTAAAAACAGGACTGAGAATATCGGAATTTTGTGGATTGTCAAAACAAGATTTAGATTTTGAACATCATGTAATATCAGTCAATCATCAATTACTGAAAGATAAGGACGGTTATTACATAGACGAGCCCAAAACGAAGAGCGGTATTCGTAAAGTACCCATGAGTGATGAAACGGAGCAGGCATTTAAGAGGGTGTTAAAACGAACACAAAAACCAAAAATCAAAGAGATAGACGGTTATCGTTATTTCCTGTTTCTTAATGCAAATGGTTATCCTATGCAAGAGAGCAATTATAAAACTATTCTTAAAGGGATTGTGAAGAAATATAACAAAAGCCATGAGGATAAGTTACCGCATATCACACCACATACATTAAGACATACCTTTTGTACGAGATTAGCGCAAAAGAACATGAACCCAAAGAATTTACAGTATATCATGGGGCATTCAAATATTATGCTTACACTTAATCTATATGCTCATTCATCAGAGATAGGAGCAATGCAAGAAATGAGAAGTATGATAATGTAATTTACAACTTATTATACAACGATTGAGAGTGAAGATATAAGAAGCTTAGGTCTAGTTAAGTGAAGTTACTGTCAAAGAGAAAAAGCCGATAAACCTTGAAAAATAAGGATAAATCGGCATTAAGGCAACTTATGAAAAGATATGGAAAAAGTTAGTCTGTTTTTCTATATTAAAAAAATAACCGTGACAGCCATTATACATTGGAATCACGGTTATTCTGTTTTTTTACGCTTTAACGATGTTGTGAGCCTGCAGTCCACGGTCAGTTT